>NZ_JBSFCF010000026.1:0-138142 GCF_053593335.1 Streptomyces sp. NPDC002324 | reverse complement strand
ACACTGCCCGGCGGACGGGGTATCAACATATCTGGCGTTGATTTTTGGCACGCTGTTGAGTTCTCAAGGAACGGACGCTTCCTTTGTACTCACCCGAGAACTTCTTCTCAGGCTTTCCTCTGGGCGCTTCCCTTCGGTGTTCCAAACTCTATCAGCGTTTTCCCGGCCTCTTGACCACCGTCCTGCAGGCATGCAGAAGGCGACCCCGAGTTAGGATCTGAGCGAGTTTGGTACTGCCGGGCACCGACACAATGTGTCGCTCACCCCCAGGCAGGAGTACGACTGTACATGCGCCCCCGGAGCAGGGGCAAATCTCGCGGAGGGGTGGTCTAGACCTCTTGTGCGAAGCTATCGTGCGGAACGGGTCGTTCATGCGACCTACGCTGCTGATCACTCCACCTGGGAGGCTTCCCATGACCACCGTGACGTCCCCTCTTGTAGGACGCGCCATCGGATTGGCCGCCGTACCGGACCCCGTGTTCTCGGGCGAGATGGTCGGTCCCGGCACGGCGATCGACCCCGTGCGCGAGGCCGGGGAGGCTCTCGCCCCCGTGGAGGGAGTCATCGTCTCGCTGCACCCGCACGCGTTCGTCGTGGTCGACGGTGAGGGTCACGGAGTGCTGACCCATCTCGGTATCGACACCGTCCAGCTCAACGGTGAGGGCTTCGAGCTGCTCGTCAAGAAGGGCGACACCGTTCGGCGGGGCCAGGCCGTGGTGCGCTGGAACCCGGCCGCCGTCGAGGCCGCGGGCAAGTCCCCGATCTGCCCCGTCGTGGCGCTGGAGGCGACCGCCGACTCCCTCTCCGACCTCCGCGAGGACGGCGAAGTGAAGTCCGGCGACACGCTTTTCGGCTGGCGGTGACGTCCGGGCCGTACCGGGCCGCCAGTTCCACAACCACCGCGGTGGCGGGGCCCGCCGCACTATCGGAGACAGGTGAGATGGAGACAACGCTGCGAGGCGTCGGTGTGAGCCACGGTGTGGCCATCGGCGAGGTTCGGCACATGGGAACGGCGGTGCTGGAGCCGCCCGCCAAGCAGATCCGGCCGGAGGACGCGGAGCGCGAACAGGGGCGTGCCCGTAAGGCCGTGGACGCGGTGGCCGCCGATCTGACCGCGCGGGGCAACCTCGCCGGCGGCGAGGCCCAGGCCGTGCTGGAGGCCCAGGCGCTGATGGCCCAGGACCCCGAGCTGATGGCGGACGTGGAACGACGTGTCGCCGTGGGGAGCACGGCGGAGCGGGCTGTCTACGACGCTTTCGCCGCGTACCGTGCGCTGCTGGCGTCGGCCGGCGAGTACCTCGCGGGTCGCGTCGCCGACCTCGACGATGTGCGGAACCGTATCGTCGCCCGGCTGCTCGGGGTGCCGATGCCGGGTGTGCCGGACAGCGACGAGCCGTATGTCCTCATCGCCCGTGACCTGGCGCCCGCGGACACCGCGCTGCTCGACCCGACGCTCGTGCTCGGTTTCGTCACCGAGGAGGGCGGGCCGACCAGTCACAGCGCGATCCTGGCGCGGGCGCTCGGCGTACCGGCGGTGGTCGCGCTGCCGGGGGCCGGGGAGCTTGCCGAGGGCACGGTGATCGCGGTGGACGGCAGCACCGGTGAGATCTTCGTGAATCCCGGTGCGGAGAAGAAGGCCGAACTGGAGGCCGCCGCCGCTGCACGGAAGGCCGCGCTGGCCGCGTCGAGCGGACCGGGGGCGACCTCCGACGGGCACAGGGTTCCGCTGCTGGCCAATGTGGGCGGTCCCGCCGATGTGGCGGCGGCCGTGGAGGCCGGGGCCGAGGGCGTCGGCCTGTTCCGTACCGAGTTCCTCTTCCTGGACGACAGCAGGACGGCGCCTTCGGAGGAGAAGCAGATCGAGGCGTACCGGCAGGTGCTGGAGGCCTTCCCCGAGGGGCGCGTGGTCGTACGGGTGCTCGACGCCGGTGCGGACAAGCCGCTGGAGTTCCTGACCCCGGCCGACGAGCCGAACCCGGCGCTCGGTGTGCGCGGGCTGCGGACGCTGCTCGATCACCCCGAGGTGCTGCGGACGCAGCTGACGGCGCTCGCCAGGGCCGCCGAAGGCCTGCCGGTCCACTTGGAGGTCATGGCGCCGATGGTCGCGGACCGCACGGATGCCAGGGCGTTCGCCGACGCGTGTCGTGAGGCAGGGCTGCGGGCCAAGTTCGGTGCCATGGTGGAGATTCCGTCCGCCGCGTTGCGGGCGCGGTCGATCCTGCGGGAGGTCGAGTTCCTCTCGCTGGGGACCAACGACCTCGCGCAGTACACGTTCGCGGCGGACCGGCAGGTGGGCGCGGTGTCCCGGCTGCAGGACCCGTGGCAGCCGGCGCTGCTCGACCTGGTCGCGCTGTCCGCCGAGGCGGCCAGGGCCGAGGGCAAGAGCTGCGGTGTCTGTGGCGAGGCGGCTTCGGATCCGCTGCTCGCGTGTGTGCTGACCGGTCTGGGGGTCACCTCTCTGTCCATGGGTGCGGCGTCGATCCCGTATGTGCGGGGGACTCTGGCGAAGTACACGCTGGCGCAGTGCGAGCGGGCGGCGGCTGCCGCGCGGGCGGCGGACACGGCCGAGGAGGCTCGCGGCGCGGCGCGGGCGGTGCTGTCGGGCGAGTAGGCCGCGACGAGCGGCCGGTGCCGAGGGGCGTTCCACCTGCGGGTGGGGCGCCCCTCGCCCGTTCAGTGGGTGTGGCCGTCCCTGGCCGGGCCTCCCTCGCCGGCGTCGTCTCCGAGGTCGGGTGGGGTGCAGTAGTCGACTCCGGACTCCGGCGAGACCAGGTCCCCGGATTCCACGTCGGTGCAGTAGGCGTCGAAGACCTCGCCCGCGGTGAGGGGCTGGAGGCCCTCGCCACGCAGGCGCCAGCCGTAGACGCGGTCGGTCGTGCCCGGGGCGGTGGTGCGCATGACGAGTCCGCCGGGGCTTCGGGTGGCGATGCCGAGGGCCAGGACGGTGGCGAACTCCAGTGCTTCCGACTCGTCGAGCCGGGTGGGGCCTTCGTCGTTCCGGTCGGCGTGGAGGACGGCGGCCAGGGCCTGGGGCTGGGGCTGGGCCGAGACGCTGCACACGAGGTGGCGTTCACCGGGGTCGGCGGTGTCGAGGATGCGCCTGAGCAGGTGCATGGCGCGGGCGAAGGCGGCGCGTCCGATGTCCTCGCCGCAGGAGGCGCAGTCGCCGATCTGGGCGAGGAGTGTGGTGGCGTACTCCCAGGTGGCGAGGCGGACGGCTTCGTCGATGAGGTCGGGGACGAGCTCGGCGAGGGGTTGTCCCTCGTACGGGACGGCGGCGCCGGTGGCCGCGAGTTCGGCGGTGAAGCGGGTGCGGCTGGCGGGGGTGTCGGGTTCGAGGCCGGTGTCGGCGCAGAACGCGGCGTACTCCTCCGGGTCGAAGAGGGCGACGGTGGTGTGGTTGCCCTGCGCGGCGAGGGTCCGAAGCAGGGTTTCCACCTGGCGGAGGTAGGTCGGGTGGTCGTCGAAGGCGAAGCTGCGGTAGCGCCGCATCGCGGTGAAGTCGTGCTCGTCGGCGAGCAGGCCGATGGTGCCCGCGATCTCGCGGCGCAGGACCCGGCGCATGCTCGGCCGGCTGGTGTGTGTCATGGCTTCCCCCTGTGCGAGCCGTCGATCAATGCTCACTCACAGTAATCGGCGGCACTGACAACGGGACTCGCGTGAGGGTGGTCAGGCTCGTTCGCGGGCCAGGTTCTCGTAGAAGCGCAGGAGGTCGAGGTTGTCGATGGAGCCGGGGTTGACCGCCTTCTCCAAGGGGGTGCCCTGGAGGAGCCGTTTGACGGGGACCTCGATGCGTTTCCCGGTGAGGGTGTGCGGGACTCCGGGGACTTCGATGACCTCGTCGGGGATGTGGCGCGGTGAGAGGTGTTCCCGGATGGTCTGCTTGATGCGGCCGAGGAGGGCTTCGTCGAGGGTCGCGCCCGGGGCGAGTTGGACGAAGAGGGGCATCCAGTAGCCGCCGTCGGGCTGCTCGATGCCGATGACGAGGGATTCCTTGATCTCGGGGAGTCGTTCGACGGCTTCGTAGATGTCGGCCGAGCCCATGCGGACGCCCTGGCGGTTGAGGGTGGAGTCGGAGCGGCCGTGGATCACGACGGAGCCTCGGGAGGTGAGGGTGATCCAGTCGCCGTGGCGCCAGACGCCGGGGTAGGTGTCGAAGTAGCTGTCGTGGTAGCGGGTGCCGTCGGGGTCGTTCCAGAAGTGGATCGGCATGGACGGCATGGGGTTGGTGACGACGAGTTCGCCGACCTCGTCGACGAGGGGTTTGCCGCTGGGGTCCCAGGACTGGAGGTCGGTGCCGAGGCCGGGGGCCTGGAGTTCGCCGATGTGGACCGGGAGCGTGGGGACGGCTCCGGCGAAGCAGGAGCAGACGTCGGTGCCGCCGCTGACGGAGGCGATCCAGAGGTCTTCGCGGACCTCGTCGTGGAGCCAGCGGAAGCCGTCGGGCGGGAGCGGGGAGCCGGTGGTGCCGACGCACTGGACGCGGGAGAGGTCGTAGTCGCGGCCCGGGTGGATGCCGGCCTTGCGGCAGGCCATGACGTAGGCGGCGGAGGTGCCGAAGAGGGTGGCGCCGGTGCGTTCGGCGACGCTCCACTGGGCGCCGGTGTCGGGGTGGCCGGGGCTGCCGTCGTAGAGGACGACCGTGGTGCCGGTGAGGAGGCCGGAGACGAGGAAGTTCCACATCATCCAGCCGGTGGAGGTGTACCAGAAGAAACGGTCCTCGGGGCCGAGGTCGCAGTGCAGGCCGAGCTGTTTGAGGTGTTCGACCAGGATGCCGCCCTGTGACTGGACGATGGCTTTGGGGAGGCCGGTGGTGCCGGAGGAGTAGAGCACCCACAACGGGTGGTCGAACGGGACCTGTTCGAAGGTCGGCGGGACGTCCGCGGAGGTCAGGGCGGACCACTCCAGGGCGCCCTCGGGGGCCTGCGTGCCGAGGACGGGGATGTGGACGACCGCGCGCAGGGTGGGCAGTTCGCGGCGGAGTTCGGCGACGATGTCACGGCGGTCGTGTTCCTTGCCGCCGTAGCGGTAGCCGTCGACGGTGAACAGGACGACGGGTTCGACCTGCTGGAAGCGGTCGAGGACGCTGCGGGCGCCGAAGTCCGGGGCGCAGGAGGTCCAGACGCCGCCGACGGCGGCCGTGGCGAGGAGGGCGACGACGGCCTCGGGGATGTTCGGGAGGTAGCCGCTGACGCGGTCTCCGGGGCGTACGCCGAGGGCGCGGAGTTCGGCGGCGAGGGAGCCGACCTGGCGGCGCAGCTCCGTCCAGGTCACGGGGCGGGGTTCATGGGTCTCGTCGACGTGGAGCAGGGCCGGTTCGTCGGCGCGGGTGTCGGCGGCGCGCAGGGCGTGTTCGGCGTAGTTGAGGGTGGCTCCGGGGAACCATGCGGCGCCGGGCATGCCGCGGTCGCCGAGCACGCGCGCGTAGGGGGTGGAGAACCGTACGTCGAACCACTCGGTGACTGCTTTCCAGAACGTCTCGAGTTCGTCGACGGACCAGCGGTGCAGGGCCGGGTATCCGCCCTCGGCGGGGGCTCCGTGGTGTTCGGCCGCCCAGGACTGGAACGCGGTGATCCGGGCCCCGGCGACGCGCGCCGCGTCGGGCTGCCAGAGCGGCGAGGGGTTCGCTGAGGTCATGGGGCGGCTCCCGGGGCTGTGCGCGTGGTGTGCGACGGGCGCGTACGGGCAGGGGTGTGCGCGTGACGCGGCTGACACGGACGATGCCATGTGATCGACTTCCGCACCAGGGTGAGCCGCGGATCGACGGCTGCGTGAACATGTGCTGCCATCACGGGTGAACGGTAGTTGAACGGCTCACACGAATCGGCCGGGCAGTGGCAGGGTGAGCGGCATGGACGGTCGTGACCTGGTGCGTTCGGTGAAGGCGATCGGTTCGGCGGGGGTGGCTCAGGGGCTGCGGACCGTGCGGGCCGCGTGGCGCAGGAGGCGTGCCGACGCCGCCGCGTTGCCGGCGCGGGGCTCCGAGCGGGCTCGGGTGCCCGGGGCGGTGGTGGGTGTGGAGCCGGGGCCGGGCGGCGGGGTCGTCCGGTTCGGGCGGTCGGCGTTGCGGGTCACCGTCGATGTGAACGGGGCGGTGTTCTGGGGATGGGACGGGGCCGGGCCCGAGCCGTCGTACGCGCTCGCGGGCCGGTGTCCGGAGCCTGATCCGCGGGCCGTTCTTGAGCCGGACAAGGACGGCGGCTGGCGGGTCGTGGCCGAGCGGGTGACGGTCGTGGTGTCGCGGCTCGGTGCCGTGGAGGTGCGTACGCCCGGTGGAGTGACGTTGCGGCGTGATCTGCCGCCCCGGTGGTGGGAGCCGGTGGGTGGGGGCGAGGGGCGCTGGGTGCAGCGTTCCGAGGTGTCGGCGGACGCGCGGTTCTTCGGGCTGGGGGGCCGGGCGGCCGGGCCGCGGTTGCGTGGCGGAACGTATCGGCTGTGGAACACCGACCCCGGCCGCCCGTTCGCGCCCGGTGACGATCCGCTGTATCTGACGATGCCGGTACAGATGGTGGTGGCCGACGCGGGCACGCATCTGGTGTTCCACGACACCACGTGGGACGGCACGGTGACGCTGCGCGAGGGCGCGGAGGGGGCCGGGTCGGGGCACGACCGGGCCGGGACGTCCGAGTTGCGGATGGACGGCGGTCCGCTGCGCTGCTGGGTGGTCGTGGGGACCCCCGCGCGCGTGCTGCATGCCTGGGCCGCCCTGACCGGGGCTCCGGCGCTGCCACCCGCGTGGGCGTTGGGACACCATCACGCGCGCCGGGGTTTCGGCAGCGAGCAGGAGGTGCGGCGGATCGTCGCGGGTTACCGGGAGCACGGTCTGCCGCTGGACGCGGTCCATCTGGACGTCGACCACCACGACGCCAACCAGGTGTTCACGGTGGATGCGGAGAACTTTCCGAAGCTGCCGGATCTCGCCGACGAGCTGCGGCGGGACGGGATCCGGCTGGTGTCGATCGTCGACGCGGCGGTCGGGGCGCGGCCCGGTGACGCGGTGTACGACAGCGGGACGGCCGAGGACGTCTTCGTGCGGGAGGCCGCCGGGCAGGTCGTGGAGGGTCTCGTGTGGCCCGGGAGATCGGTCTTCCCGGATTTCACGAGCCCGCGCACGCGCGCGTGGTGGGGCGGTCTCTACGAGGAGCGGCTGGCGCAGGGCTTCGCCGGGTTCTGGCACGACATGAACGAGCCGACGTCGTTCACGGCGTTCGGCGAGAACACGCTGCCCCGGTCCGTCCGGCACGATCTGGAGGGCAGGGGCGGCGATCATCGCGAGGCGCACAACGTGTACGCGCTGTGCATGGCCCGTGCCGCGTACGAGGGGCTGCGCCGGCTGGTGCCCGAGGAGCGGCCGTTCGTCTTCTCGCGGTCCGGGTGGGCCGGCCTCCAGCGCTACGGGGGGACGTGGTCGGGGGACGTGGCGACGGGCTGGCCCGGGCTGCGGGCGTCGCTGTCGCTGGTGCTGGGGCTCGGTCTGTGCGGGGTGCCGTACTCGGGTCCGGATGTGGGCGGGTTCGACGGGAGTCCGTCGCCGGAGCTGTATCTGCGGTGGTTCCAGCTCGGGGCGTATCTGCCGCTGTTCCGTACGCACGCGAGTCCGCGGGCGGGGCGCCGGGAGCCGTGGGAGTTCGGGGAGGGGGTCGTCGGGCACGCGCGCGTGGCGCTCGTCGAGCGACGGCGGTTGCTGCCGTATTTCATGACGCTGGCCCATCTGGCGCGTCGTACGGGGGCGCCCTATGTGCGTCCGCTGTGGTGGGGGACGCCCGAGGACCGGGCGTTGCGTGACTGCGAGGACGCGTTCCTGCTGGGTGACGGTCTGCTGGTGGCGCCGGTGCTGGACCAGGGTGTGAAGCGGCGTGCGGTGCGGCTGCCGCGGGGGCGCTGGTACGACACGGCGACGGAACGGGCGTACGAAGGGCCGGGGCAGGTGCTGCTCGACGCGCCTGTGTCACGGATCCCGGTACTCGCGCGCGCGGGTGCCGTACTGCCGGTCCGGGGCGCCGACGGCGGCCTGGAGCTGGAGGTGTGGGCACCCGCGCGCGGGCGGACGGGGGGCGGGCTCGTGGTGCCGGACGTGGGCGACGGCTGGGACGAGCCGGAGGTCGAGCGGTACACGGCGCGTTGGGAGGGGCCGCGTGTGGTGGTGGAGCGGGACGGGGACGAGGGCCCGGCCGAGCCCGCGTATCCCGTGCGGGTACGCGGGCTCGGCCGGGAGTGAGCCGGCTCGGCTCGACGATGGGTTCGACTCAGATGTAGCGGCCGTCGAAGAACGCCCTGACGGCCAGGGTGTGCAGGGGGAAGGCGAGTTCGGTGGGCCTGCGCAGCAGGTGCCAGCCCTCCGTCTCGTCCGTCGCGACGGGCGGCGGCAGGGCTGCCGCCGGGCGCTCCGGGAGGAGCCCGAACAGCAGCAGATGGCCGTCGGGTGAGCTCATGGCGTCGGCGAGGCGTACGTCGCGGTCGGCCGCGCAGATGCCCGTCTCCTCCTTGAGTTCACGGACGACGGCGTGCCGCCAGTCCTCCCGGTGGTCGATGAAGCCGCCGGGAAGGGCGATCCCCCCGCGCGCGGGAGCGATGGTCCGTGTAATCACCACGAGGGCCGTGCCCTTGGTGTCGTACACGGGCTGGAGAGCCACCGCGACGGGAAGCGGATTGCGGTAGGCCACTGTGTGGCAGGCCGCGCAGGTGCGGGGCCAGCCGGACACGCCCTCTCCGTAGGGCGCTCCGCATCTCGAACAGTGCGAGTCCGGTGCGGAGTTGGCGGGTGGGTGTTGGTTCGGGGACACGCGGCGGACTGTATCCGATCATCTGCTCGTCGTCTCGCCGGGGCGGCTCAATGCGCCACATCGCCGCTCGCGTGGGTCACCCGTGGTACGCGGGAGGGCCGGCCGGAACCACCCCCGTGGGCCCCGGCCGACCCTCCCGATACTGCGACGCCGGCCGGGGCTCGTCGGTTCTCCCGCGACCTGCCCAATTCGAGATGCCCGTGGAAGAATTCTGACGGACCATCAGACCTGCTCGCCAGGGAGGGATTTTGTCGCGAATTCGCACACCTGTGGTCACCGGATGGTTCACCGGGGAGGGCGAGGGGTTCCGGCTGCTCGGCACGCGCTGTTCGGCGTGCGCCTCGGTGTTCTTCCCCCGTGAGGACATCCGCTGCCGCAACCCGCACTGCCCCGGCGGTGATCTGGGCGAGGTCCCGTTGTCGCGCCGGGGCCGCGTGTGGTCGTACACCGACGGCCGGTACCGGCCTCCGTCACCCTACGTGTCCGATCCGGAACTTCCCTGGGAACCGTACGCGTTGATCGCTGTGGAACTGGCCGACGAGCGCCTCGTGGTGCTGGGACAGGCCGTTCCCGGGGTCACCGTCGGCGATCTGGCGGTGGGCATGGAGGTGGAGGTCGTCCCCGGTGTGCTCCACGAGGACGCGGAGACGACCTGGACGACGTGGCACTGGAGGCCGGCGGGGGTGGGGGCGTGACGGGCGAGGTGGCGGTGCTGGGCGCGGGCATGCACCCGTGGGGCAAGTGGGGGCGGAGTTTCGTCGAGTACGGGACGGCGGCGGCACGCGCGGCGCTGACGGACGCGGCGGTCGACTGGCGCGACGTCGGCTCGATCGTCGGCGCGGACACGGTGCGTGGCGGCTATCCGGGCTATGTGGCGGGGGCGACCTTCGCGAAGGCACTCGGCTGGCAGGGAGCCCGCGTGACGAGCGTGTACGCGGCGTGCGCGTCCGGGGCCCAGGCGGTCGCCACCGCGCGGGCCCAGATCCTCGCGGGCCTCGCGGACGTGGTGCTCGTCGTGGGCGCGGACTCGGCCCCGAAGGGGTTCTTCCGGCCGGCCGGCGGCGATCGGGCGGACGATCCGGACTGGCTGCGGTTCCGGATTCTCGGGGCCACCAATCCGACGTACTTCGGGCTGTACGCGCGGCGGCGGATGGCGGTGCACGGGGACACCCCGGAGGACTTCGCGCGGGTCAAGGTGAAGAACTCCGCCCTGGGGGCGCTCAATCCGTACGCGCGCTACCGCAAGCGGGTGACCTCCGAGGAGGTCGCGGCCTCCGCCGTGGTGGCCGATCCGCTGCGGCTGCTGGACATCTGCGCGACCTCGGACGGGGGTGCGGCGCTGGTGCTGTCCAGCCTGGAGTTCGCGCGGCGGCACGGTGTGCGTGAGCCGGTGCGGATACGGGCGGTGTCCACGGTGACGCCCCGCTATCCCAACACGGTGCTGGATCTGCCGGACATCGCCACCGACTCGGCGGTCGCGGTGGCCGCGCGGGAGGAGACCTTCCGGGCGTCGATCGCGCGGGCGGCGTACGAGGAGGCCGGTGTCGGACCCGAGGATCTCTCGTTCGCCGAGGTCTACGACCTGTCCACGGCGCTGGAGTTGCAGTGGTACGAGGATCTGGGGCTGTGCGGCGAGGGAGAGGCCTCGAAGCTGCTGCGGGACGGTGCGACGGCCCTGGGCGGGCGGATACCCGTGAACGCCAGCGGAGGGCTGGCCTCCTTCGGAGAGGCGGTTCCGGCGCAGGCGATCGCTCAGGTGTGCGAGCTGGTGTGGCAGTTGCGGGGTGAGGCGACCGACCGGCAGGTCGAGGGGGCGAGGGTGGGGATCAGCGCCAATCAGGGGTTGTTCGGGCATGGGTCGGCGGTGGTCGCCGTTCGGTGATCGCAAGGGTTCATGGGCTGTGCAGGGGGCGTGGGAAGTTCGGTGTGCTGTCGGGCCGTCAGGGCCGGCTCGGGCCGCGCGCGGTCGGCCGCGCCCCGGAGCCGCTCTCAACCGTTGCCGTCCGTGTTCTTGACGCCCCCTGGGTGCCGGTGAACACTTCCGGGTGTCGGTCGGCATCGCCGCATTCGGGCCTCTTTGTGCACTGCCTGGCATTGCGCCGCTCGGGCCTCGCGCCCGCGCAACGGGCCACTCCCCACGGGCGATTCCGCTGCGACGGCACGCTCGTCACGGACGCCGGGCGGGGCGCGGGTCTCCCTGCCTTCGGCCGAAGTAGCCATGGGAACGCACCCTGCACGGAAGGTCCGGGGTCGATCGCTCCGGGCCGGGGCCAAGGAGCCGCCATGAGCAACGGAGACATATTCGTCGGTGAGGTCATCGGTACGGCGATCCTGATTCTCTTCGGCGCCGGTGTGTGCGCCGCCGTCACCCTCAGGTTCTCGAAGGCGAGGGCGTCGGGCTGGATCGTCATCGCGTTCGGCTGGGGCTTCGCCGTGCTGGCGGGCGCCTACACCGCCGCACCCCTGTCGGGCGGACACCTCAACCCGGCGGTGACGATAGGGATCGCGGTCGACACCGAGGTCTGGGACAAGGTCTGGGTGTATCTGCTCGGCCAGTTGGTCGGCGCGATGCTCGGCGCGGTCCTCGCCTACCTCGTCTATCTCGCGCAGTTCCAGGCGAACGTCCGCAAGGAGGGCACCACGGAGGGCACGGCGCACGAACCGACGCCCACCCTCGGAATCTTCTCCACCATCCCGGAGATCCGGAATCCGGTCGCCAACCTGATCACCGAGATCATCGCGACGATCGCCCTGGTCCTGCCGATCCTCGCGTTCGGCCGGAACACGGGCATCGGCATCGGTCAGATCCCCGGCGAGGAGGCCGGGATCTACGGCTCCGGCATCTCGGTCCTGCTGGTGTCCTTCCTGGTCGTCGGTATCGGTCTGTCCCTCGGCGGGCCCACCGGCTACGCCATCAACCCCGCCCGTGACCTCGGCCCGCGCATCGTGCACGCGTTCCTGCCGATCCCGAACAAGGGCACCTCGGACTGGGGTTACGCCTGGATCCCGGTCGTCGGCCCCCTGGTCGGCGGTGCCCTCGCCGGCCTCGTCTACAACGCGGCCTTCTGACGCGACCGACGCAGGACGTGAGCGACGCACGACGTGCAGTGATGCAGGACGTGAAGCGACGCAGGACGTGAGCCCGCCGTAAGGCGTGAGCCGCCACAAGACGTGAATCGGCGTAGGACGTGAAGCGCCGCAAGACGTGAAGAGACGTAAGACGTGAGGGGATGCCATGCCGGACAACGCCCAGAAGTACGTCGCCGCCATCGATCAGGGCACCACTTCGAGCCGCTGCATCATCTTCGACCATGGAGGCGCGATCGTCGCCGTGGACCAGCGTGAGCACCGCCAGATCTTCCCCAAGCCGGGGTGGGTGGAGCACGACGCCACCGAGATCTGGTCGAAGGTGCAGGCGGTGGTCGCCGGGGCGATCGCGAAGGCGGGTCTGCGCGCCGAGCAGATCAGCGCGCTCGGTATCACCAACCAGCGGGAGACGACGGTCCTGTGGGACCGTGCGACGGGCAAGCCGGTGCACAACGCGATCGTCTGGCAGGACACGCGTACCTCGGCGCTCTGCAACGAACTCGGGGGCACGGACGGTCAGGACCGGTTCCGTGAGCAGACCGGTCTGCCGCTGGCCAGCTACTTCTCCGGCCCGAAGGCCACCTGGCTGCTCGACAACGTGCCCGGCCTCAGGGGACGCGCCGAACGCGGCGAGATCGCGTTCGGCACCATCGACTCCTGGCTGATCTGGAACCTGACGGGCGGCACGGACGGCGGCCGGCACGTCACCGACGTCACCAACGCCGGGCGCACCATGCTGATGAACCTTCAGACGCTCCAGTGGGACGCCTCGATCCTCTCCGCGATGAACATCCCGGAAGCGATCCTTCCGGAGATCAGGTCATCCGCCGAGGTGTACGGCACCGCCGTGGGTCCGCTCGCCGGGGTACCGGTCGCGTCGGCGCTCGGTGACCAGCAGGCGGCGGTGTTCGGCCAGGCCTGCTACGACGTCGGCACGGCGAAGAACACCTACGGCACCGGCAGCTTCCTGCTGCTCAACACCGGAAACCGGCCGGTCGCGTCGAAGAACGGACTGCTCACGACCATGGGGTACAAGATCGGCGACGAGGCGCCGGTGTACTGCCTGGAGGGGTCGATCGCGATCACGGGTGCCCTCGTGCAGTGGTTCCGCGACCAGCTCGGCATCATCCGCAGTGCCGACGAGATCGAGCCCCTGGCGCGGAGTGTCGACGACAACGGCGGGGCGTACATCGTGCCCGCGTTCTCGGGCCTGTTCGCCCCCTACTGGCGCTCCGACGCGCGCGGGGTCGTCACCGGACTGACCCGGTACGTCACGAAGGCGCATCTGGCCCGCGCGGTGCTGGAGGCGACGAGCTGGCAGACGCGTGAGGTCGTGGACGCCATGTTCCAGGACTCGGGGGTGCGCATCACGACCCTCAAGGTCGACGGCGGCATGACCCGGAACAACCTGCTGATGCAGCACCAGGCGGACGTCCTGGACGTGCCGGTGATCCGGCCGCAGGTCTCGGAGACGACGTGCCTGGGCGCCGCGTACGCGGCCGGGCTCGCGACCGGGGTGTGGGACGGCCTCGACGAGCTGAAGTCGCACTGGCGCAAGGACGTCGAGTGGACACCCTCCATGGAGGCCTCCGTGCGAGACCGCGAGTACCACAACTGGCGCAAGGCGGTGGAGAAGAGTCTCGGCTGGCACGAGGACGACGTGCGCTGAGGAGGAGGGCGCCCGGGGGACCGGGGCACGCGCGCGTGCGCGTTCGTCCGCGCGGCACGCGGACCGTGGGTCCACGCGCGCGTGTCATGAGGCCACGGCTCGTACCCCGGTCGGCGGGGGTACGGGCCGTGCTTCAGGTGGTGGCCGGCTGGCGGTGGTCCGTCGCGTACCGCATCGCGTGCCGGACGACGGAGACCAGGACGTCCTTGACGGAGTCCCGGCGGCGGGCGTCGCAGAGCACGATCGGCACCTCGGGATCGAGGTCGAGGGCCTGCCGGACGGTCTCGGCGGGGTAACGCGCGGCGTCGTCGAAGCAGTTGACGCCGATCACGAAGGGTATGGAGCGCCGCTCGAAGTAGTCGACGGCGGCGAAGCAGTCCTCAAGACGGCGTGTGTCCACCAGCACCACCGCACCGAGGGCACCGGAGGCGAGCTCGTCCCAGAGGAACCAGAAGCGGTCCTGGCCGGGGGTGCCGAACAGGTACAGGACCAGGTCCTCGCGGAGGGTGATGCGTCCGAAGTCCATGGCGACGGTGGTGGTGGTCTTGTTCTCCACACCGCTGGTGTCGTCGACCGGGCGGCCCGCCTCGGTGAGCACCTCCTCGGTGCGCAGCGGCTTGATCTCGCTGACCGCGCCGACGCAGGTGGTCTTGCCCACGCCGAAACCGCCGGCGACGAGGATCTTGAGCGTGACGGGCTCGACCGGTGGTGTGCCGCGCTCAGAGCGCCCGAGGATCATCGGTCCTTCTCCTGCTGGATGGTTGGCTGTCACGTATCCACTCCGCTCTCCGTGCTGTTCACAGCGCCCGGAGGCCGTTGATCACGTCGCGCAGAATGCTCTCGTCGACCAGCTCGGCGGGCGGGACGGGACGGGTGACATGGACGAGTTCCTCGTCCACGAGGTCTCCGACGAGGACGCGGACGACCCCGACGGGAAGGTCCAGATCGGCGGCCAGTTCGGCCACCGACTGGGGAGTGTCACGGCAGAGCTCGACGATACGGACGTGCTCAGGGGAGAGGGAGTGGTCCTCTTCCGGGTCGTCGACGTGCGGTTCCGTGACGACCACGGCGATCAGGTCGAGACGGTGCTGGATCGCGTGATTGGTCCGGCCGCGCGTCATCGCGTACGGACGCACCACTGGTCCGGCCTCGTCGTCGAACCAGTGGCTTCTTCCCTGACCGTCTCGGCTCATGCCGTCCCACTACCCGCCCTGGGGCACATCGGCGCGCGGGGCGGAGCCCAGATGCACGCCGACCCGCTTGACCAGGAGGGTCATCTCGTAGGCGACCTGGCCGATGTCGGCGTCGGCGTCGGCGAGGACGGCGAGGCAGCTGCCGTCACCGGCGGCCGTGACGAAGAGGAAGGCCTCGTCGAGTTCCACGACGGTCTGGCGGACGCTGCCCGCCTCGAAGTGGCGGCCGACGCCCTTGGCGAGGCTGTGGAACCCGGAGGAGACGGCGGCCAGGTGCTCGCTGTCCTCCCGGGTGAGGTCGGCGGAGACGCCCGTGGGCAGTCCGTCGCTGGAGAGCACGAGCGCCTTGCGGATGCTGGCGACGCGCTGGACCAGGTCGTCCAGGAGCCAGTTCAGCTCCCCGGACGTGCCGGTCGCGGTGTGCCCTTCGGCCTTCGGTGCGGTCATCGACCGTCCCCCTTAGTCGTTCCTCGTGGTGCTGAGACGTCCTGGGCGTCGTCGCCCTCGGCGTTCTCCTCGCGGCCGCGCCGCCAACCGTGCTGGAGCGAGGCCATACGGCTGCGTACCTCGTCGGCGTCGCGTTCGGTCGGCTCCGGGCGCCCCGCGGAACGGGACCTCTCGCGTTCGGCGCGCCGGTCGGGGCCGTCCTTCAACTGCGGTGCCAGGTTGGCCTGTCGGACGCGACGGGGCAGCGGGCTCGGTGCTGATTCTGCCTGGTCGGTCGTCGTGTCCGCACGCGGGGTCGGCTCGCCCGAGCCGTATCGCGAGGTCATCGGGGCCGCGCCGCCCTCGGGGGTCGTACGGCGGCGCTGGGGCAGGGCGGGGCCCTCGTACCCGCCCGGGGCCAGGGGGTCGGCGCGGTGTCCGCCGGGGAGGCCGGCGGGCCCGTGGCGGTCGGCCCCGGGGTGGGCCGGCGGTTCGGCGCGGTCGCCGCGCAGGGCGCTGAGCGGCCTGGTGTCGGCGATCGGACCGGCGCCCGCCGTACGGCCCTGCTCCGGCTCGTCCTCCGCGTGCCTCGGCCTGGCACCGGCCACCGAACGGCCGTGCGAGCTGACGAGATGCGGGGTCCGGCGCTGGGGCAGCGGTACCGGGCCGAGCGTCGGGTCGGGGTCGGTGAGGGGCGCCGGGCGGGCTTCGCCGTCGCGCGTCGGCTGCTGGTGCTCGTCGGCGACACCGGTGAGGGAGTGCCGGGGCCGGAACAGACGGCCCCGCTCGGCGTCCTCGTCGCCGAGGGCGCCCGGGAAGCCGACCAGGGGCTCCCGGTCGACGGGGGCCTCCAGCTCCACCGGGCCGTCGAGGATGGCGGCGGAGAGGCCCGGGAGCCGCACCGGTACCTGGGAGAGCGCCGCGTTGCGCTCGTCCTCCAGCTCGGCCTCCCGGGTGGGGTGGGCGCGGTCGAGGCGGAAGCCGATGCCGTTGGTGTCGGGGACGTCGTCGGTGAGGAGGGCGTCGGGGATGAACAGCACGGCCGTGGTGCCGCCGTACGGGGAGGGCTGGAGGGAGACGCGGACCTTCTGCCGCTGGGCGAGCCGGCTGACCACGAAGAGACCGAGCCGGTCGGTGTCGGACAGTTCGAAGTCGGGGGTCTCGGCGAGCTTGAGGTTGGCGTCGAGGAGCGCCTCGGCCGACATGCCGAGGCCCCGGTCGTGGATCTCCAGGGTGAAGCCGTTGGCGACGCGCTCACCGAGCACCTGCACGGCGGTGTGCGGGGGCGAGAACACCGTGGCGTTCTCCAGGAGTTCGGCCACGAGGTGGGTGAGGTCGGCGACCGCGGGGCCGGTCACGGCGACCCGGGGCAGCCGGCGCACCTCGATCCGCTCGTAGTCCTCGACCTCGGCGACGGCCGCGCGGACCACGTCCATCAGCTGGATGGGCTTGCGCCACTGCCGGGACGGGGCCGCTCCGGAGAGGATGACCAGGCCCTCGGCGTGGCGGCGCATACGGGTCGTCAGGTGGTCCAGGCGGAACAGGTCGGCCAGTTCGTCGGTGTCCTCGGTCCGGCGTTCCATGGTGTCGAGGAGGGTGAGCTGCTTGTGCAGCAGGACCTGGCTGCGGCGGGCGAGGTTGACGAAGACCTCGGAGATGCCGCTGCGGAGTTCGGACTGCTTGACGGCGGCCTCGACGGCCGCCCGCTGCAGGGTGTTGAGGGCCTGGCTGACCTCGCCTATCTCGTTCTTGTCGTACTCCAGGTGCGGGACCTCGGTCTCCACGTCGACCTGTTCGCCCGCGGCGAGCCGGCGCATGACGCTGGGCAGTCGCACCCCGGCGGTCTCGTGGGCCTCCTGGCGGAGCCGGCGCAGGTCGCGGATGAGGACCCGGCCGATGCGCACGGACATGAAGAGGGAGACGAGCAGGGCGAAGAGGCCGAGGACTCCGGCGACGGCCGCCTTGAGGATGACGCTGGTGGCCAGTGGGCTGACGCGGTCCTGGTAGCGGTCGCCCGCCTCGACGCTGAGGTCGCGGAGATCGGAGAGGACGGGCTCGACGGCACTGTCCCAGGTCTTCGCGGTGACCCCGCTCGGCCGGCCGGGGTCGGAGGCGATGACGCCCTGCTCGACCGAGCGCAGGGGTGCGGTGTTCGCGTTGCGCCAGTAGCGGTGGAAGCGGTCGCGTTCGGCCGCGGGCAGCTGCGGCAGGCTGATCTCGTACAGCAGGGTGCGCTGGGCCACGAGGTCGGAGAAGTCGCGGATCTCCTCCTTGGTGATCCGGTTCGCCACGAGCACGGAGCTGAGCAACGCGTCCTCGCGGGAGAGGAGTTCACGGGCCCGGCCGACGTTGATCAGGGCGCGGCCCTGCTTGTCCATCTCCACGCTGTCGAGAGCGGGGAGGTTGGACAGCAGGGTGAAGCAGGGGTCGACGAGGTCGTTGTAGTGGCCGAGGGCCTTGGCGGCGCTGACGGTGCCGCTCTCGACGGTCGTACGCAGCGACGGCAGGCCGTCGAGGGCGTCCAGGATGGCCGTGAGCCGCAGCGAGGTCGTCTCGCCCATCTCGTCCCGCAGGTCGGTCTTCTGGGCGTGCTCGCGGAACTCGTCGACGGCCGCGTCCGTGGCGGACCGGCTGCGGTCGAGCGCCTTCAGCGCACCGGAGGCCCGGGGGTCGGCGAGGTACACGAGGGTTTGGCGGCGCTCCTGCTGGAGCACACGGATGGTGTCCTCGGTCGGGAAGCCGACCTCCTCCACGATGTCCGCCACCCTGAAGAGGTCGCTCGCCTCACGGCCCGTCAGCACCGTGGCGAACGTCCAGACACCGGTCAGCGCCACCAGGGGCACGAGCAGCAGCGCCACGATCTTCCGGCGGATCGATTTCCCGCGAAAGCGCATGGCCTCCCCCAGCTCGACCCCCGCCAGGCCCGGGGGCACACATGTGCGTCAACAAACGGCGTGAGCCTACTACCGACTCACACCTATCTCGAAGCGCCGGAGGCACCTGCTCCGCACCCAAGGTGAACCGGACAGGGGGAGTTGTCCGTCCTTTGGGGGAGATTGCCTCCCTCCGTCCGGCAGTTGAACCCATGGCATCCCGTCGGGGAAGTTGGCCGGTTGGCCGGATTTTTGCGTTCCACGGGAATCTTCGGCGCACGTCGATCGTCTTTCTGTACGGGAATCGGGGGCGGAATGGGCCACAGGCCACGCACGACGCTCCCAGGCGGCGTAAATCAGAGGAAGTCGGGCACCAGTGGGGGGCCGGGTCTCGCGATCCGGATCTGTTGGTCCACCGGCGGTGGGGAGTGACGAGTTGATGGGCACGGCGGAGCGGCGCATGGCGCCCGGGGACGGAGCGGCGACGCCCGAGAGGGCGGCGCGAAGCGCTCAGGAACCGGAGCGCGGCCTCCTGACGGGGGAGAGCATCGCGGTGAAGGTACGGGGGCTCTCCGCCCGTGGCGACGAAGAACGGGTGCATTACCGGCCGTTGTGGATCGAGGAACCGGCGCGCAGGCGGCGGTTGCCCGACCCGGTGCGGACGGCGGCGGTGCGTGCGGTCCTCATCATCGCGGCGACCCTGGTCCAGGCGATGGTGGCGGTCCTGTGCACGCTGGCGGACTCGTGGCCGGCGTTCCCCATGGTGCTGAGCACCTTGGCGAGCGCGATCGCGGCGACCTGGGGCGTGCTGGACGTCTGGGTGACCCGCCAGGTGTGGAACCAGCGCAACGGCGTGATCTCGGCGCCCAGCAGCACGGCGCGCTCGTTGCGCCGTGAGCGGCGGCGGGCCCGCCGCGAGGCACGGGCGACGGAGCGCGCACAGGCCCGGATACGCCGACGCGGTGGCGCCGGGCAGCTGTCGCACCCGTAGGACGACGCGTAGGTCGGCGGGGTGGGCCCATGCCAGGCGTGGGCCCACCCCGCTTGCTCTCTCACCGCCTGCGCCCCCTCGCCGAAACCTGCGAGCGTCCGCGTTCGGCCATGGCATCGCGATGGTGCCGGAAGGGTGGTGCGCTGGTCCCACCGGGCCGGTTCCTCGGCAGCCCAGGCTCCCGACCAGGCGTGCCGACCGTCACATTTAACCTTCTCTTGGGCATAGAACGCGGTCTTCCGGTTAGACGCACAGCCGCGAGGGCGCCTGCCGCACGGCGCTGACCAGGAGGAACGAGACATGCCCGAACTTTTCATCGGCGGAGCGTGGCGATCCGCGTTCGACGGACGGACGCGCGAGATCCGCTGTCCCGCCGACGGCAGCCTGGTCGCCGTCGTCGACGAGGCCGGAGCGAAGGACACCGCCGAAGCGATCACGGCCGCACGCCGCGCCTTCGACGAGGGCCCCTGGCCCAGCACGTCACCCGCCGACCGCGGTGACCTGCTGCTGCGGGTGGCCGACCTGCTCGTACGCGACAAGGACGCGCTCGCCCGCGCCGAGTCCCTCGACACCGGCAAGAGGCTGGTGGAGAGTGAGTACGACATCGACGACATCGCGAACTGCTTCCGTTACTTCGGACGCGCGGCCACGGCCGAGACCGGACGGGTCGTCGACACCGGCCAGGCCGGCGTCGACAGCCGGGTCGTGTACGAGCCGGTCGGTGTGTGCGCGCTGATCACCCCCTGGAACTACCCCCTCCTCCAGACGGCCTGGAAGGTCGCCCCGGCGCTCGCGGCCGGCAACACCTTCGTGCTCAAGCCGAGCGAGCTGACCCCGCACACCGCGATCCACCTGATGCGCCTCCTGGAGGAGGCCGGGGTGCCCGCGGGCGTGGCGAACCTGGTCCTCGGCGCGGGCCCGGAGGCCGGTGCCCCGCTCTCCGAGCACCCGGACGTGGACCTGGTCTCCTTCACCGGCGGACTGCAGACCGGGCGCCGGCTCATGGCCAACGCCGCCGCGAGCGTGAAGAAGGTCGCCCTGGAGCTGGGCGGCAAGAACCCGAACATCGTCTTCGCCGACGCCGACTTCGACGCGGCCGTCGACATGGCGCTGACCGCGGTCTTCCTGCACTCGGGGCAGGTGTGCTCGGCGGGCGCCCGCCTCCTGGTGGAGGACTCGCTGCACGACCTGTTCGTCGACGAGGTCGTCCGCCGGGCGAAGGAGATCCGGCTCGGCGGCCCCTTCGACGAGTCTGCGCAGACCGGTCCGCTGATCTCGGCGGCACACCGCTCGAAGGTCGAGGAGTACGTCGCCCGGGGCGTCGCCGAGGGCGCGGTGCTGCGCTGCGGTGGCGAGCGACCGAGCGGCGACGCCTACGACCAGGGTTTCTACTATCTGCCGACTGTCCTGGACGAGTGCACGAGCACGATGTCCGTGGTCCAGGACGAGTCGTTCGGGCCGGTGCTGACGGTGGAACGGTTCAGCACCGAGGACGATGCGGTACGGCTGGCCAACGACACGATCTACGGCCTGGCCGGTGCCGTCTGGACGACCGACGAGGCCAGGGCACAGCGGGTCGCGGCCCGGCTGCGGATCGGCACGGTCTGGATCAACGACTACCACCCGTACGTGCCGCAGGCCGAGTGGGGCGGTTACAAGCAGTCCGGCTTCGGCCGCGAACTCGGGCCCGCGGGGCTCGCCGAGTACCGCGAGGCGAAGCACATCTGGCGCAACACGGCCCCCGCGCCGCAGGGCTGGTTCGCCTAGCTCCGCCCCTTCTCCCACACGGCGCCCTCGCGGCCCCGTACGGCCTGACGGCCCCCTCCTCCTCACGCGCGCTCACGGGGCGCTCCCTCTCCCCCCGCACCACGCTCTCCCCCGCCCTTCCGGCACCCGCAGGAGCCGCTCCCCCTCCTCCCCAAGGCCCACCAGGAGTCCGCTCATGACGACCATCGAGCAACCCACCGGCCCCAAGAACACCTCCGACGACACCGAGTTGACCGAGTTCGGCTACAAGCCCGAACTCAAGCGCACGCTCGGCAACTTCCACACCTTCGCCGCCGGGATCAGCTACATCTCGATCCTCACCGGCACCTTCCAGCTCTTCTACTTCGGCTTCGCCAGTGGCGGCCCCGCCTACTGGTGGTCCTGGCCGATGGTGTTCGTCGGCCAGTTCATGGTCGCGCTCTGTTTCGCCGAGCTGGCGGCCCGCTACCCGGTCGCGGGCTCGGTCTACAACTGGTCGAAGAAGATAGGCAATCCGCATCTGGGCTGGCTCGCCGGCTGGATGATGCTGACCGCCTCCATCGTGTCGATCGCGGCGGTCGCGCTGGCCTACCAGCTGACGCTGCCCCAGATCTCCGACGTGTTCCAGTTCGTCGGGGACGGCACCGGCAAGTACGACGTGGCGACAAACGCGGTCATCCTGGCCGCGGTGCTGATCCTCTTCACCACCGCGGTGAACGCCTTCGGCGTGAAGCTGATGGCCCGGATCAACACGGCGGGCGTGTTCATCGAGCTGATCGCCACCGTCGTCCTGATCGTGCTGTTCGCCGTGCACATCACCCGCGGCCCGCAGGTGGTCATGGAGACCAACGGCACCGGCGACGCGTACGGCAACGGGTACCTGGGCGCGTTCCTCGTGGCCTCGCTGGCGTCCGCGTACGTCATGTACGGCTTCGACACGGCAGCCTCGCTCGGTGAGGAGTCCCTGGACCCGACCCGGAACGCGCCGCGCGCCATCATCCGGGCGATCATCGCCTCCTTCCTCCTCGGCGGTCTGATCCTGCTGCTGGCGCTGATGAGCGTCTCCAGCCTGAAGGGCGAGCAGCTGTCCACGGACGGTCTGCAGTACGTCGTGCTCAACGTGCTCGGACCGACGGCCGGCAAGGCGATGCTGTGGTGCGTCCTGATCGCGGTCACCGTGTGCGCCCTGGCCGTGCACACCGCCGCCGTCCGGCTGACCTTCGCCATGGCCCGGGACAACAACCTGCCCGCCTCCTCGAAGCTCGCCAAGATCCACCCGCGTTTCCAGACGCCGGTGCTGCCGACCGTGATCATCGGTGTGCTGGCGCTGAGCATCCTCGTGGTCAACATCCGCCAGCCGCAGATCTTCACCGTGGTGACCAGCATCGGCATCATCATGATCTACCTGGCCTATCTGGGCGTCACCGTGCCGATGCTCGTGGCACGACTGCGCGGCACGTGGCAGCCGGCCGGGGACGGCAGGTTCTCCCTGGGCCGCTGGGGCATCGTCGTGAACATCCTCGCCGTCGTGTGGGGCGCGGGCATGACCCTCAACCTGATCTGGCCGAGGGCGGCGGTCTACAACGCGGCCGCCCCGTTCCACTGGTATCTGCAGTGGGGCGCGGTCCTCTTCGTCGGGATCATCGCCGGCGGCGGCTTCGCCTACTACTGGTTCATCCAGCGGCACAGGACCGGTGTGCTCGCCGAGCACCGCGTGGTCGCGGACGCCGGGCACACGTCACCGCCCGTACCGCCCACCGCCCCGGTCGCCGCCCCGGCGGGCGACTGACAGCCGGTTTCCTCCCCCAGTCCGACACAGCACAACGGCACGGCAGCACAGCAACGCAGGAGGTCGACCCCATGAAGGCAGACGAATTCGACTACGTCGTGGTCGGCGGCGGCACCGCGGGAAACGTCGTCGCGGCCAGACTCTCCGAGGATCCGTCGGTCACGGTATGTGTACTGGAGGCGGGCCCCAGTGACGTCGGCGACGACGACGTCCTGAAACTGGAACGCTGGATGGGCCTGCTGGAGTCCGGCTACGACTGGGACTACCCGGTCGAACCGCAGGCCAGCGGCAACAGCTTCATGCGGCACGCGCGGGCGAAGGTCCTCGGCGGCTGCTCCTCCCACAACTCGTGCATCGCGTTCTGGGCGCCGGCGGAAGACCTCGACGACTGGGCGGCCGCGGGCTGTACGGGCTGGTCCGCGGCCGACCTCTTCCCGCTCTACCGGCGCCTGGAGACCAACGACGCGCCCGGCGACCACCACGGGCGCTCAGGGCCGGTGAAGCTGCGCACCATCAAGAGCGAGGACCCGTGCGGCAACGCGCTGCTGGAGGCGTGCGTCCAGGCGGGTATCCCGACGACGCCGTTCAACACGGGGACGACGGTGGTGCGGGGCGCCAACTGGTTCCAGATCAACTCCGACGAGAACAACATCCGGCAGTCCTCCTCGGTGGCGTACCTCCACCCGATCATGGGCAGGCGCCCCAACCTGGAGGTACGCACCGGGGTCCGCGCCAAGAAGCTGGTGCTGGAGGGGCGTCGCTGTGTCGGCGCCGAGTATCTGGACCCGGACCTCATCCACACCCGGACGGTACGTGCCCGCCGTGAGGTCATCGTCTCCTGCGGAGCGATCGACACCCCGAAGATCCTGATGCTCTCCGGCATCGGCCCCGCCGAACAGCTGCGCGAGGTGGGCGTGGACGTGGTCGTGGACTCGGCGGGCGTCGGCGAGAACCTCCAGGACCACCCCGAGGGCGTCATCATGTGGGAGGCCGCCCAGCCGATGCCCACCGAGTCCAACCAGTGGTGGGAGGCGGGCATCTTCTACGACACCGAACCGGGCCTGGACCGGCCCGACCTGATGTTCCACTACGGGTCCGTGCCGTTCGACATGAACACGGCCCGCCACGGCTACCCGACCTCCGAGAACGCGTTCTGTCTGACGCCGAACGTGACGCGGGCGAAGTCCCGGGGCACCGTGCGGCTGCGCACCCGGGACTACCGGGACAAGCCGAAGGTCGACCCGCGCTACTTCACGCACGAGCACGACGTGCGCGTGATGACGTACGGCCTTCGTCTCGCCCGGCAGATCGCGGCGCAGCCGGCCCTGAGCGGCTGGGCGGGGGCCGAGCTGGCGCCCGGGCCCGACGTGCGGAGCGACGAGGAACTGCTCGACTACATCCAGAAGACCCACAACACCGTCTACCACCCGGCCTGCACCGTGAAGATGGGCGCGGACGACGACGCCTCGGCGCCGCTGGACGCGCGACTGCGGGTGAAGGGGATCGAGGGGCTGCGGGTCGCGGACGGGTCGGTGATGCCGGATCTGGTGACGGTGAATCCGTGCATCACGACGATGATGATCGGCGAGAAGTGCGCGGATCTGTTGAAGGCCGATGCCTAAGGAGTGGAGTGGCTCGGGACGCGGGCGACTGCGGGTCCGTTGTGGCTGGTCGCGCAGTTCCCCGCGCCCCTTCAGGGCCCGGTTGGCGTGGGCCTCTTGTACATGCGTGTCGCGGTGATCTCCGTGTGCGCCGCCTCCCCCGCCTGGGGCTGCTTGGGCAGTCCCGGGCGGAGGTGTTCCTCCACGCTGATGTACTTCAGGCCCGCCCTCAGGTCGGCGTCGTTGCGCAGGCGGATCACCAGCGGGAACTCCGCCAGTGCGGTCGTGTCGAAGAGGCCGGTGGTGTAGAGGAGTTGGACGCCGAGCGCGTCCGAGACGGCGCGCTGGAGTTCCAGCAGGTAGGTCGCGTTGGCACGGCCGATGGGATTGTCGAGGAACAGCGTGCCCGCGTGGCGGTGCTTGTCCCGGCCCCGGTCGTTGCTGCGGAGCGCGGCCATCGTGCAGTAGAGGGCGATGGCCGCGGTGAGCAGCTGGCCGCCGGAGAAGACGTCGCCCATCTGCCCGACGGGGACGCGCTCGGCCCTCAGCACGGCGTCCGGCTTGAGGATCTCCACGGCGATGCCCCTGGGCCGGAGCGCGGCGCCGACACCCCGCAGCAGCAGGGACATGCCGTCACGGCGCATGTCGGAGTTCTTCTTCACGGCCGCGCGGGTCGCCTCGTCGACGACCTCGCCGAGCCGCTCGGTGAGGGTGGCCTGGTCGGGCTCCTCGAAGCGGATGCGCAGGAACTCCTGGCCTGACCATTCCCCGAGGCCCTCGGGGAGCCGGGACAGCCGCTGGGCGGAGCGGAGCGTGGCGAGGGCCGATTCCACCAGGCCCCGCAGCCGGTCGACGATCGAGTCCCGGTTGCGTTCCAGCTGGGCCAGCTCGTCGGTGAGGACCCTGAGGCGGGGCGCGAACGCGTCGGCCCACTTCTGGGCGTGCTCGGGGAGCGAGGCCGCGGGCAGCTCGCGGATCTGCTGGCGGGCGGGGGTGCGGACCTGCTCGTAGCGCGTGGAGTTGGCGTGGCGCACGAGGATGTCACTGGCCTCGCGTACGGAGCCCTCGGCGGCGGACAGGTCGGCGGCGCAGCCGCGCAGGGAGCGGCGGGCCTCGGCGGCGGCCCTGCGTGCCTCCTCGGGGCCGCCCGGGTAGGGCTCGGGCTCCTCCTGGTCGTCGTCCGTGGAGTGGTCACGCAGGAGGTCCCGGAGCAGGGCGGCGGTCTCGTCGAAGCCGCCGGCCGCGTCCTCGGCCGCGCGGTGGGACTCCAGCAGCTCGGCGTGGGTCTCGCGGGCCCCGGTCAGCGCCTCGGCCCGGGAGGCGAGTTCGGCGGTGGCCGTGCGCAGCAGGGCCTGGGCGTGCTCGGCGTCGCGCGGGAGCAGGTCCTCGGGCAGCTCGGTGTGCGCGTCGCCGTCCTCGGGGGCGTGCCGCTCGGCCTCGCCGCGCAGCCGCCCGAGCTGCTCGCTCGACAGGGACACCCGGCTCTCCAGGAGCTGGACGAGTTCCTCGGCGCGGGCGACGGCGGCCTGCCGGGAGGGCGCGTCGGAGCCGTCGGGGGACTGCAGCAGCTGTTCGGCGCGGTTGCGGACCTTGTTGGTGAGCCGGCCGAGTTCGGCGATCGCGGAACTCTCGTCGCTCTCGGCCCGCGCCTGCTCGGCGCGCAGGTCGGCGCCGACGCCGACCTTCTCGTAGACCTGGGAGGCGGCGCGGTAGGCCTCGCGGAGGGCCGCGAGAGGGTGCCTCGGCGCGTCGGGGTCGCTCTCCGGTACGTCGTCGGGGGCGCCCGCGATCTCCGCGCGCTCGGCGCGCAGCGCACGCGCCGTACGGCGGGCGTCGTCGGCGCCGCGCTGGGTGGCGCGGCGGTCCTCGTCGGCGGCGCGGGCGCGCTCCAGGCACGACTGGGCGCGGGCCTCGGACTCGGCGGCCTCGTCGGCGAGTTCGCGGAGCTTGACCTGCCAGCCGGCCCGCTCACGCAGCCGGTAGGCGAGTCCGGCGAGGGCGTCGGCGGCGCGGCGGGCCTTCTGTGCGGCCTCCTGCCGTTCGTCGCGCACCTGGGCCGCCTCGGCCGCCGCTTCCTCGGTCTCGGCCCGGACGGTCCGTGCCTCCGAGAGCTCCGCCTCGGCCTCCTCGGCGAACGCCCGTGTCTCCCGCGCGGCAACGGCCAGCTCGGTGAGTCTGCCCGCCGGGCATCCCGTGCGCCACGAGGAGAGCCGGGCCGCCAGTTCCCGGTCCTTGCCGAGCCGGGCCGCCAGCCGGCGGATCTCCTCGTCCCGCTCGGTCGCCCGCGCGCGCAGCGTCTGGCGCTCCTCGTCGGCGGCGTGCTCGTCGTGCATGGCCGGGTTGGGCGGGACGAGGAACACGTCGGAGGAGGAGGCGTCGCCCGCGTCGACCGGCGGCGTCGGGGCCAGCAGCGCGGCCGCCGTGCCCACGGCGACGGCGGACCTCGGCAGCAGTGCCGCCTCGCTCAGTGCCTCGCGGGCCCGGGCGTGCGAGGCCGGGTCGGTGATGATCACGCCGTCGACCAGCTCCGGGCGGGCGGCCAGCACGCGCGCGTGGTCGACGGGGTCCACGGCCTGGGCGAGGTAGCGCCAGCCGGGCAGGGCCGGGATGCCGTGCTCGCCGAGGAACTCGACCGTGGCCAGGACGTCGGGGCCCGGCGGCAGCAGCCCGCCGTCGCCGAGGGCGCCCAGGATGCGGGAGTCGTCGGCCGCGGCGGTGCGCAGCTCGAAGAGGTGGCGCTCGGCGGACGTCACGTTGTCGTCGAGGAGTTCGCGCAGTTCGTCGGCGAAGCGGTCCAGCTCCTCGGGGGTGAGGGGGCCGGTGGCGAGTTCGCGTGCGACGGCGTCGGCCGCGGAGCGCCGGGCGCGGGCGGCGGGCACGGAGACGCTCTTCCCCCCGGTCGCCGTGTCGGCCCGGCCGACGGCGCCGGTGGTGACATCGCCCGAGCCGAGGGGGGCAGGTCCGGCCGGGCCCTCCGTGCCGCCCACGTGGCCCGGGGCGCCCCGCGTGGCGTCGTCGGCACCGCTGTCGGCGTCGGCCTCGGCCCCGCCCCGGCGAGGCCCCGGCACGCCGCCCGCCCCCCGGCCGGATGCACCCGGCAGGCTCAGCAGCTCCGCCAGCCGCTCCTCCCCCGCCAGGGCCTCCGCCGTGCGGCGCTCGCCGTCGTAGGCCCGCTGGGCGGCGGTCGCCGCGTCCTCCGCGCGGGCGGCCGTCAGCTCCGCGCGGGACTCGGCGGAGGCGGCCTCCCGGGCGTGCTCGGAGGCGCGGCGCGAAGCCTCGCGCGCCGTGTCCCAGGCGGCCACGGCCGTCTTCTCGGCGTCGCTCGCGGCGAGGGCGGCGCGGGCCGGGTCGGCGTCGGGCGCGGTGTCGTCGAGCCAGCCCGCGCGGACGGCCTCGGCGGTCTCCTGCTCGACCTCGCCGAGCCGCTGCCTGAGGTGCCCGACCTCGCTGCGGGCGCGCTGCGCCTCGGTGGCGGCGACGGTCGCGTCCCGGTGGGCGGCCTCACCGACCTCTTGCAGGGCGGCCGACTTCTCCTCACCCTCGTTCGCCAGGTTCTCGGCGCTCTCGGCGGCGGCGTGCAGAGCGCGGACGAGGTCGACGGCGGCCTTGGCGCGGGCGGCGAGCGCGGGGGCGGCGTCCCGTTCGGCTTCCTGGATGGCCGCTGCCACTCGGGCGACGCGGTCGGCGGCGGCCCGGTGCCTGAGCACGGCCTCGGCGGCCTGCCAGGCCGCGTGCAGGGTGCGCGCGTCGGCCAGCTCCCGCTTCTGCGCGGCGGCCGATTTCTCGGCGGCGGCCAGCGCCAACGAGGCGTGTCGGTAGGCGAGTTCGGCCGCGATCAGTGCGCTGCGGTCACGGGCCGCCTCGCAGTGGGTCACCGCGTACGCGGCGGCGGTGGTCCGCTGGGCGAGGTCGGTGCCCCGCAGCCGCTCCCGGGTGGCCCGCGCCGAAAGGCGTCGTGCCAGGGTGCGCGTGCGCCGCTCGGCTCCCGCGTGGATGTCCCGGGCCCGTGCGCGGCCCTCGGCGGCCTCGACGATCCGGCCCAGCAGATCCACGGACCCCGCGGTGAAGTCCCGCTCGGCGATCAGCTCCGCCCGCCGCCCGAGCTTGTCGCCGAACCCGCCGACCAGGTCGGCGAGCCCGTCCGTGTCCCGGGTGTCGGTGACGGCCCGTAGCAGCAGGTCGGTGAAGTCGGAGTCCTTCTTCACCGCGAAGAGTCCGGCGGCCTCGCCCTCGTCGGCGTTCATCTCCCGCTGGTAGCGGAAGAGTTCCGGGTCGAGACCGAGGTCGGTCAGATGCTCGTTCCAGCGGTCGTGGATCTCCTCCCAGTGCACTTCGAGGTGCGGATACGCCTTGCCCGCCTCGGTGAGGGCGTCCCGGAAGCCCTTCATGGTCCGCCGCCGGCCCTGCGCGCCGGAGGCGCCCTCGACGGGCGGGCGAACGGTGGTGGACTCGGCCACGGGCAGGTTGTCGAGGCTCAGCCCCGGACCGGGCCGGAAGGAGTACCAGGCCTCGGCGAACTTCCGCGGGTCGCCGGAGACCTGCCGGCCCCGCCACTCGCTCACCTTGCCCACGACGACGCACTCGCCGGTCAGCGTGTGCTGCCACTCCAGGGCGACATGCCCGCAGTCGTCGGCCAGCAGGAACTTGCGCAGCACACCCGAGCTTGCGCCGCCCAGGGTGTTGCGGTGGCCCGGCAGCATCACCGAGAAGATCAGCTTGAGCAGGACGGACTTGCCGCCGCCGTTCTCCAGGAAGAGGACACCGGCGGGTGCCGGCCGGCGCGGCGGCCCGGTGGGCTCGTCCTCGAAGAACTCCGCCTGCTGCGGCGCGGGGTCGGGCACGTGAGCGCCGACACCCCGCAGATCCAGCACGGTGTCGGCGTAACGCGCACCGGCCGGCCCGATGGAGTAGAGGCGGACCCGGGACAGCTCGTACATGGCGGCGGACTTTCGCGGTCGTAAGGGTGGTTCGTGCGGTGCGGTCGTCAGGCTGGTTCGTGCGGTGCGGTCGTGACGGCGGGCCGACGTCGGGCGGGGTCGTAGGGGCGGGCGGGTGGTCGTGGTGCTCAGGAGCGACTCGGAAGCGATCCGGGAGCGAGGGGGACCGATCGGGCGCGATCAGGAGTGGAACGGCAGGCCGGCGTCGGCCACCAGCTCCAGATCGTCGGTGTCCTCGGCGGGCAGCAGCGTGGCCGAGCCGTCGGTGACGGGCACGATGCCCAGCTCCAGCAGTTCGGCCATCGCGGCGCTGCCCGCCATGTCCCGCACCTGGAGCTGGTAACGCGCGGTCGTCCGGTACGTACCGCCGTTGTCGTCTCCGGTGCGCTGCAGGAACCCCGAATCGGTCAGGAAGCCCACCGCCTTGCCGATGATGCCGGTGGTGGACCCGGCCAGGCGGCGCGCGTCCTTGGTGGCGCCGGTGGAGCTGCGTCTCGCCCAGGTCCGCCAGGCCGATTCCAGGCCCGGCGCGTCGGTCGCCGGGTCGGTGTTCTCGCCCTGTTCCTCGGCGCGCTCCTCCAGCCGGCGGCAGGCCTGGCGGACGAAGGCGTCGACGCCGTTGACCGACACGCGCCCGATGTACCCGTCGTCCGCGAGGTCCTCCGGCCGGGGGAACGCCATGGCGGCCACGGCCAGATGGGCCAGTCCGTGCAGGAACCGGTCCACCGAGTCCGCCGCCGTCCGCCGTGCGTAGTCCCCCATCCGCACGGCGAAGACGGAGTCCTCGGCCGCCGTCACCGCCATGCCCGCCCGCGGTGACACCTCCAGCACCACCAGTCCCAGCCCGGTGGCCACGGCATCGGCGAGGCGCGCGAACCCCGGATCCTCCCGGTACCGCCGCAACAGCTCTCCGTACTCCTGGTCACGGGCGGGCTGCAGCTTCGGCTGCAGCCCGAAGGCGACGAGCCGGGCGGCGTCGGCGGCATCGGCGGGTGTGAGGGCGGCAGCCACCGGAGCGGCGGCCGTCTCCGGCTCACTCCACTCGACATGCTCACTCACGGCAGGAACTCCTCGATCTCATCACCAGGCGGTACGGCAAGCGACTCTCCAGGGGCGCGGTACACCGCACGGGGCACCGCGCGATCAGCCACGGACGACCCGCACACGAACGACGGCCGGAACCCCGGCGGCGTCCTCATGCCGCCTCCCTGTCCGCCGCCATCCCCGCGGAATCCAGCAGGGCCATCCCCACGATCAGATCCGCCCCGCCGAACTCGGGATCGTCCAGCTCCACCCCGTCGTCCACGGCGAACAACAGCTTCTCCTCGCCCTGCCGATAGGCCGTACCGACGGGCGGGCTGGCCGCGTGGACCGCCAACAGGGCCACCAGATAGGGCAGTTCGGGATCATGGAGGCGTGCCTCGGCCAACAGCCCCGACAGCCGACGCGGCGCGTCCGCCGGCAGATCCAGCAGGTGCTTCGCCGCCGCCAGCTGCTCCTCGCTGAACCGGCTGTCGTCGGGTGTGGCGATCAGATCCGGCTCGGGCATCTCCGCCCCGAGGTGTTCCCGCTCCACCGGGGGCGTGAACAGCAGCTCGACGAGATCCCCGACCCGCACGGACCCCGGCGTGCGCAGGCCCGTACCGCGCGCGAAGAACGCGTCGGTCACCCGCCGGGCCTCCTCCACGGGCAGCGGAAGCAGGGGCGCGAGGAGATGGCCGTAGAGGTCCGTCCCCGAGGTCGTCATCGGTGTGGCGAAGGCCTGCCGGTCCTGCTCCGCGCGGAACAGCGGACCGGCCTCCAGCAGTCGGGACTGCAACTGCGTGTGGCGGCGGATGCAGTCCTTGACGATGTCCACGAGCTCGGCGGCGCGCCGCTTGTGCTCGGGTTCCTCGGACTCGTCGCGCGCCTTGCGGATGTTGGTGAGGATCGCGTTCTCGTGGCGGTAGCGGTCGGCGACGTGGTCGAGCGCCTCGGCGATCATGTCGGGCACGGTCCGGAGCCAGTCGACCGCCCGGACGTTGCGCCGGGTGGCGTCCAGTGCCCTGCGCAGGGTCTCGGAGTACTGCACGGTCCGGTAGCGGGCCTGCTCGGCGGCGAGCTGGGCGTCCGCGAGCCGGCCCCGGCTGATCAGGACCTCCAGCTTGACCTCGGCGGCGATCTGGGCGCTGGTGACATCGGTGTCGAGGGCGCCCACCAGGACGTTGACGGCCTCGTCGGTCGTCCGGAGGTAGACCCCGCCGCCGTAGCCGGGGACCTCCTCGATCAGCTTGAAGTCGTAGTCGCGGCGGACGTAGGTGCCGTCGGACGCGAACGTCCCGTACACGGCCCGGAAGCCGCGGTCGACACTGCCGACGTTGATCAGGTTCTCCAGGACCCAGCGGGCCACCCGCTCGTGCTCCTCGACGGGCCGCCGCGGGGCCTGGGCGGCGATGCGCGGGATGAGGCGGGCGACGATCTGGTCGTGGTCCGCGCCCGTGTCGAAGTCCATGTTCAGGGTGACCAGGTCGATGGCGGCGAGGGCGACCTCCGCCATGCCGTACACCGAGTACTCACCGGCGAGGTTCGCCTTGCGCGCGTCCAGGTCGTGCAGCGGCGCGGTGCAGGCGAGCGCGCGCAGCCGCCGCGCCAGACCCTCGTCGGCGGCCGGGCCCGGTGCCGGGCGCGGCCCCACGCCGGGCCGGGGCGGAACGCTGTCCGTCGATGCGGGTGAAGTCACGGTGCACAGACTAGGTCCTGGGTCTGACAACGACCCAAATCGTTCCGCCGGGCGGGGCCGGGACGCCTCCGGCCGAGCCGGGCGTCGCCTCAGGAGACGTCGGCCACCCGTCGCCCGTACACCGTGACCAGGTTCTTCAGCGAGTCGTCCAGGTACGCCGCCAGCAGCCGCTCGGCCTCGTCCGGCTCCCCCCGCTGCAGGGTCCGCAGGATGAGGAGGTTGCGCGCCAGGTACGGCTCGTACAGCTCGCGCGGATCGTCCACCACATGGAAGGCGAGCCGGAGTTCGGCGAAGACGCTGCGCATCAGTTCGTCGGTGCGGGCGCTGCCGGCGAGGGCGACCAGTTCGCGGTGGAAGTGGATGTTGGCGGTGGAAACGCCTTTCCAGTCGTCCTCGCGGGCTTCCCGCTGTCCTTCCGCGACGGCCTCGGCGAGCCGGTCGAGGCCGTACGGCGGGGCTCCGAGACCGCGTACCACGGCGCACTCGACGAGGCGGCGGGTGCGGTAGATGTCCTCGACGTCCTCGACGGTCAGCACCCGCACGAAGACTCCGCGGTTGAGCTCGTGGACGAGGAGCCGTTCGTGGGTGAGCAGGCGGAACGCCTCGCGGAGGGTGTTGCGGGAGACGCCGAGGGCGCCGCCGATGCTGTCCTCGGACAGTCGAGTCCCGGGTGGGAAGAAGCCCTCCGCGATCCGGCTGCGGAGGATGTCCGAAACCCGCTCGGCGGTGCTGGTGCGGCCCAGGAGGGCGCGGTCGTCGGCAAGTCCGGTCAGTTCGGCGGCCATGCCGGAATTCAATCGCAGACCCGAGAACGAGACAACATAGGTATTGAAGGATCGTTCAACGATCCTCTACCTTGCTGGACAGGCGCCCCTCCGTTCGACGCTCGGCGCCACACGTTCCGGCCCGGCCCGGCTCCCTGTCTCACGCACTCTCCCCCTCACCGCGAGGTGCCCATGAGTACGACCCCTCCCTCCCCGGTCCCGACCTCCGCACCCCAGCCCGACACGGCCCCACCGGCCTTCGACGACGGCGCGTTCGGCTGGCTGCGCGCCCTCGGCCCGCGCGGCCGCCGCGCCTTCGGCGGTGCGTTCGGCGGCTATGCGCTCGACTCGTACGACTACTTCACGCTGCCGCTGAGCATGGTCGCGCTCACGGCCTACTTCGGCCTGGACAACGGCCAGACCGGGCTGTTCACCACGGTCACCCTGGTCGTCTCGGCGATCGGTGGCGCCGCCGCGGGCGTGCTCGCCGACCGGATCGGGCGGGTCAAGGCCCTGATGATCACCGTGGTGACCTACGCGGTGTTCACCGTGGCCTGCGGCTTCGCGCCCAACTACGAGACCCTGCTGGTCTTCCGTGCCCTTCAGGGATTGGGCTTCGGCGGTGAGTGGGCGGTCGGCGCGATCCTGGTCGCCGAGTACGCGAGCGCCAAGCACCGGGGGCGTACGCTCGGCGCGATCCAGAGCTCCTGGGCGGTCGGCTGGGGCCTGGCCGTGATCGTGTACACGACCGTCTTCTCCTTCCTCGACGACGACCTGGCCTGGCGCGTGATGTTCTGGACCGGCGCGCTGCCCGCGCTGCTCGTGATCTGGGTGCGGCGCTCGGTCGAGGACGCCCCGCAGGCCGCCGCCGCGCGGGAGAGGAGCGCCGAGAAGGGCTCGTTCGCCGCGATCTTCCGGCGGGGCACGGCCGGCTCGCCCGGTCTGCTGCGCACCACGGTCTTCGCGGTGCTGCTCTCCACCGGCGTCCAGGGCGGCTACTACACGCTGGCGACCTGGGTGCCCACGTATCTCAAGACGGAGCGGGGCCTGTCGGTCGTCGGCACCGGCGGCTACCTCGCGTTCCTGATATCCGGGGCCTTCATCGGCTATCTGACCGGCGGGTATCTCACGGACCTGCTGGGCCGCCGACGGAACATCTGGCTGTTCGCCGTGCTATCGGCGCTGTGCATCCTGGCGTACGCGAACATCCCGAGCGGCGCCGGCACCCTTCTCCTGGTGCTCGGCTTCCCGCTGGGGTTCTGCATGTCGGCGATCTTCAGCGGCTTCGGCTCGTTCCTCAGCGAGCTGTACCCGTCGGCCGTGCGGGGCACCGGACAGGGCTTCACGTACAACACCGGGCGGGCCGTGGGAGCCGTCTTCCCCACCACGGTCGGCTTCCTCGCCGACAGCTGGGGCGTGGGCGGCGCACTGGTCTTCGGCGCGCTCGGCTACGGCCTGGCGGCGCTGGCCCTGCTCGGCCTCCCGGAGACGCGCGGAAAGGAACTCGTGTGAACCGCATGACGACCGATGGCCGCCCCGCGGCCCGCACCCCCCGGAACCGCCCGGCGGCTCCCGCCCCGCACGACCCGCCCCTGGCCTCCGTCGACCCGCACGCGCACGCGTGGACCCCCGAGAGGGCACGCACCGCGTTCCGTTCGGGGGTCACCGGCCCCACCGCCGGGGTCGCCGCGGGCCACACGCAGGCGAACCTGATCTCGGTGCCCGCCGACTGGGCCTACGACATGCTGCTGTTCTGTCAGCGCAACCCCAAGCCGTGTCCCGTGCTCGACGTGACGGACGCGGGCGCGTGGACGACACCGCTCGCCGTGGGCGCGGACCTGCGCACCGATCTGCCGCGCTACCGGGTCTGGGAACACGGGGAGTTGACGGCCGAGCCGACGGACGTGGTCGACCTCTGGCGGGAGGACCTGGTGTCGTTCCTGATCGGGTGCAGCTTCACCTTCGAGTCGGCACTGACCGGGGCGGGCGTGCCGATGCGCCACATCGAGCAGGGCCGCAACGTCCCCATGTACGTCACCGACCGCCCGTGCCGGCCCGCCGGGCGCTTGCGCGGCCCGATGGTGGTGTCGATGCGTCCGGTGCCGCCCGAACACCTGGCCACCGCGATCCGGGAGACCAGCCTGCTGCCGGCCGTGCACGGCGGCCCGGTGCACTGCGGCGATCCGGCGGGCCTCGGCATCACGGATCCGTCCCGCCCCGACTTCGGTGATCCGGTGGACGCGCAGCCGGACGACATCCCTGTGTTCTGGGCCTGCGGCGTGACCCCGCAGGCCGTGGTGACCGCCTCGCGCCCGCCGTTCGCGATCACCCACGCACCGGGCCAGATGTTCCTGACCGACGCCCGCGACGAGCAGTACCGCGTCCTCTGACGAACAAGCAGGAGAATGGCACTCATGAGCTCCATCGATCTCAACGCCGACCTCGGCGAGGGCTTCGGGCGCTGGACGCTGACCGACGACGAACAGTTGCTGTCCGTCGTCACCAGCGCCAATGTGGCCTGCGGTTTCCACGCCGGGGACGCGGCCACCATGCGGCGGGTCTGCGAGCTGGCGGCCGAGCGCGGCGTACGGGTCGGGGCGCAGGTCTCGTACCGCGACCTGGCGGGCTTCGGGCGGCGCGCGATGGACGTGCCGTCCGCCGAACTGGCGGCCGAGGTGGCGTACCAGATCGGCGCCCTGGAGGTCTTCGCCCGCGCGGCGGGCACGCGCGTGTCGTACGTGAAGCCGCACGGCGCGCTCTACAACCGGGTCGTGCACGACGCGGAGCAGGCGGCGGCGGTGGTCGACGGGGTGCTCCTCGCCGACGCCACGCTGCCCGTCCTCGGCCTGCCCGGCTCGCGTCTCCTCGCGCTGGCCGAGGGGGCGGGGCTGCCCGCCGTCACCGAGGCGTTCGCGGACCGCGCCTACACCGACGAGGGCACTCTGGTGCCGCGCGGCCGGGAGGGCGCCGTGATCACGGACGCCGACGCGGTGGTGGCCCGCTCGGTGGGTCTCGCCGGCGAGGGCACGGTCACGTCGCACTCCGGCGCACGCATCGCCGTCCGGGCCCGATCCCTGTGCCTGCACGGCGACACTCCGGGCGCGGTGGAACTGGCCCGGCGGGTGCGGGCCGAGCTGGCGGCGACGGGCGTGCGCGTGGAGGCGTTCTCATGAGGGCGCTCCCGGTCGGGGACCGCGCGCTGCTGATCGAGGTGGGCACCGACGAGGAGGCGCAGGCGCTCCACGCCGAGCTGCTGCGCCGCCGCGAGACGGGCGAGCTGTCGGCGGCCGAGATCGTCCCCGCCGCCCGGACGGTCCTCCTGGACGGCCTCCCCGACCCGACCCGCCTCGCCGGACGCCTCGCCTCCTGGGACATTCCGCCTCTCCCCGCGCGCGCGGGGGACTTCGTGGAGATCCCGGTCCGCTACGACGGCCCCGACCTGCCGGACGTCGCCGCCCACTGGGGTGTCGACGTCGCCGAGGTGGCCCGGGTCCACGCGGCGGCCGAGTACCGGGTGGCCTTCTGCGGCTTCGCCCCCGGCTTCGGTTACCTCACGGGGCTGCCCCGGGAGGTCCCGCGCCGGGCCACTCCCCGTACGGCGGTCCCCGCGGGGTCCCTCGCGCTGGCCGGCCCGTACACCGGCGTGTACCCGCGTGCCTCCCCGGGCGGCTGGCAGCTGATCGGTACGACGGACGCCGTGCTGTGGGACCCCGCGCGTGTCCCGGCCGCCCTGCTGGCGCCGGGCACGCGGGTGCGCTTCACACCCGAGGGGGCATCGTGACGGACGACGCCCTCGTGGTGGTCCGGGCGGGCGCCCTGACCACCGTGCAGGACCGGGGCCGCCCCGGCCTGGCCCACCTCGGCGTACCCCGGTCGGGAGCGCTCGACGCGCCCGCGGCCGAGCTGGCCGGACGTCTGGTGGGCAACCCCCCGGGGGCCGCCGTCCTGGAGACCACCCTCGACGGCTGCTCCGTACGCCCCCGCTCCACGGTCACCATGGCCGTCTGCGGGGCCCCCTGCGCCGTCACCCTGGACGGCCGCCCGGCACCGTGGGGAGCGCCGCTACGGGTCCCCGGCGGGGCGCTCCTCGACATCGGCGCCGCCCGTTCCGGCGTGCGCAGCTACCTCGCCGTCTCCGGCGGAGTGACCGTGGAGCCGGTCCTCGGCAGCCGCTCCACCGATCTGCTGTCGGGCCTCGGCCCGCCGCCGCTGACGGTCGGCACGGTGCTCCCGCTCGGACGCCCGGGCCGTCACCACGCGCACGTGGACGTCGTCCCGCATCCGGCGCCGCCCTCCGAACTCGTCCTGCGCGTGACCCTCGGCCCGCGCGACGACTGGTTCACGGACACGGCACTGCGCACCCTCACCCGGCGCCCCTACGCCGTCTCGTCGGCGAGCAACCGCATCGGGCTGCGCACGGAAGGGCCCGCCCTGGAGCGCCTGCGCGCGGGTGAACTGCCCAGTGAGGGAATGGTGCTGGGTGCGGTCCAGGTGCCACCGGACGGCCGCCCGGTGGTCTTCCTGGCCGACCACCCGACCACCGGGGGCTACCCGGTGATCGCGGTCGTCGACCCGGCGGACCTGCCCGCCGCGGCCCAGGCCACACCGGGCACCCCGGTGCGGTTCGTCGCGGTACGGCACCGCCGCTGACCGGTCCTCCGGCGCCGGCTCACGCGACCTCCGGGCTCTGGTCGGCCACGGTCAGCGCGGCGAGGGCTGCCGCCACCGCGTGGGAGGCGGACAGGTCCAGCCGGGCGCTGGTGCCGCGGGCCGTGTGGCGTACCTCGGCGGCGGCGAGGGTGAGGAGCTGCGGCAGGAGGTCGGTGCAGCGCCGGGCCACCCAGGCCGTCCCCGCGGTGGCCAGCCACCGCAGGCCGTCGCCACGCGTGGGCGCCGGGGACCCGGGCTCGGCGGCGGGAGCCGGCCCCCGGGCGATCCCCGTCTCCGTGAGCAGCGCGTGGAAGCGGAGGGCGAACTGCCGGTGCCCCCGCTCGCCGGGGTGCAGCCGGTCCGCGCTCCACAGCGCACGGTCCGTCAGCCAGGCACCCGCCGAGGCGTGCAGGTGCACCGCCCCGTGCCGCTCGGACAGGGCGTGGACGACGGTGTTGACGGCCCGCTGCCGCCGGGCGAGGGGCCGGGCGAGCGCCCCGGGCAGGCCGAGCATCGCCCCGGGGTCGGGCAGGCACGCGGTGAGCAGCACCACGTCCCGCTCCCGCAGGGCCCCGTAGATCTCGTCGAGGCGGGCGGCGACGGCGTGGATGTCGAAGGTGCAGCGCAGGGTGTCGTTGACGCCGATGACGACGGAGGCGATGTCCGGGCGGAGGGCGAGCGCGGCGGCCAGTTGGCGGTCGAGCACATCGCGGGTCTGGGCGCCGCTGACGGCCAGGTTGACGAACTGTGTGCCGGGGCCGAGCCCGTCGGCGAGCAGCGCGGCCCAGCCCCGCCGGCCCCCCTCGACCGGGTCGCCCACGCCCTCGGTGAGGGAGTCGCCGAGGGCCACAAACCGTGCGGCTCTCATCCGACGCCCCCTCGCACCGGGCGCCCGACGGTGGCGTCGTGCGCGGCGAGGAACGCGTCCACCGCGGTCTGCCAGCCGAAGCACGCGGCACGCGCGCGTGCCGCGTCCCTGCGGTCGGCCTCGGACCGGTCGAGCAACAGCTCGACGGCGTCCGCGAAGGACTCCCCGTCGTCCGCCGCCGTCGCCCCGGCCGCGCCGATCACCTCGGGCAGCGCGGACGACGAGCTGGCCACCACGGGCGTGCCGCAGGCCATGGCTTCCAGCGCGGCCAGCCCGAACGTCTCGGCGGGGCCGGGAGCCAGGGCCACGTCGGCGGAGGCCTGCAGAGCGCCCAGCATGTCGCGGTCCTCGACGTGCCCGAGGAAGTTCACCGGGAGCCCCTTCGCCCGCTGTTCGAGCCTGCCGCGCAGCGGCCCGTCACCGGCGACGACCAGTACGGCCCGCCGTCCGCGCCGGATCAGCGCCTCCAGGGCCGCGAGGGCCGTACCGGGCCGCTTCTCGACGGACAGCCGGGAGCACATCACGAGCAGGATCTCGCCCTCGCGCGCGTACCGCCCGCGCAGCGCCGCGTCCCGGAGGGCGGGGTGCCGTCCCACGAGATCGACGCCCAGCGGTGCCCGGACGACGTTCCGGGCACCGATCCGTACGAACTCCCGTTCGGCGAACTCGGTGGTGCACACCACTCGCGCGTAGGTGTGCGCCGTGCGGACGTTGAGGGCGTCGGAGGCCCGCCGGGCCATCCCCTCGGAGAGGCCCCAGGTGCGCAGCACGCCGTCGGCGGTCTCGTGCGAGACCATCACCGCGCGCACCCTGGCCCGCCGAGCCCACGCCCCGGTCCAGCGCAGCGTGGTCCGGTCGGACACCTCCAGCCGGTCGGGCCCCAGCGACTCCAGCAGGCCGGCCACCCGCCGCCGGTCCATGAGGACGCGGTAGCCACCGGTCCCCGGCAGCAGCGGTCCGGGCAGGGTGATCACCCGGCCCTGCCCGGTCGCGCTGTCGGTGTACCGCTCGCCGGGCACGACGAGCACGGCCTCGTGCCCGGCGGCCTCGTACCCCGTGCCGAGTTCCCGCAGCGCGGTGCGCAGACCGCCCGAGGAGGGCGCGACGAAGTTGGCGAGCCGTACGATCCGCAGCTTCCGGGCGGCGTCCCCGCTCACGCGGCCACCGCCGTCCGCGTCGACAGCACATCGGCGTAGTGCCCGAGGAGCTGGTCACCGACGGCCGCCCAGGTGCGTCCCTCGACCATGGTCCGCCCTGCGGCCCCGTACACGGCCCGCAGCTCCGCGTCGTCGGCCAGGGATCGCACGGCGTCGCGTACGGCGGCCGCGTCGCGCGGCGGGACCAGGAGCCCCGTGCGCCCGTGGGCGACGAGGTCCAGCGGTCCCCCGGCGGCCGGCGCCACCACGGGGACCCCGCTGGCCATGGCCTCCTGCACGGTCTGGCAGAAGGTCTCGAAGGGGCCGGTGTGGGCGAAGACGTCGAAGGAGGCGAAGATCCGGGCGAGTTCGTCGCCGGTGCGGCGGCCGAGGAACACGGCACCGGGCAGGGCCTCGCGCAGGCCCGGCTCGCTGGGCCCGTCGCCCACGATCACGACCTTCACGCCGTCCAGACCGCACACCCCGGCGAGCAGTTCGATCTGCTTCTCGGGGGCGAGGCGGCCGACGTAGCCGACGATCAGCTCACCGTTGGGCGCCAGTTCGCGGCGCAGCGCCTCGTCTCTCAGTTCGGGGCGGAACCGGACGGTGTCCACCCCGCGCGGCCACAGGCTGACCCGGGGCACACCGTGCGTCTCCAGGTCGCGCAGGGCCGCGCTGGACGGGGCGAGGGTGCGGTCGGCGGCGGCGTGCACGGAGCGGATGCGCCGCCAGGCCGCTGCCTCACCGGCGTGGACGTAGGTGCGGGCGTATCCGGCGAGATCGGTCTGGTAGATCGCGACGGCGGGGACACCGAGGCGGGCGGCGGCCGCCATGCCCCGGACACCGAGGACGAAGGGGCTGGCCAGGTGGACGATGTCGGCCCGGTGTTCGACGATCGCCGCGGCGACCCGGCGGCTGGGCAGGGCGACGCGGACCTGGGGATAGCCCGGGAGCGGGAGGGAGGGGACACGGACGACGGGGCACGGTGCCTGGAGGTCGGCTCCGGCCCCGGTTCCCTGGGCGGTGGCCGGGGCCACGACGAGCGGGGCGTGCCCCCGCGCGACGAGGTGCCGCGCGGTCTGCAGGGCGCAGTGGGCCACGCCGTTCACATCGGGGGGAAAGGACTCGGTCACTATGACGACACGCATACCCGTGTTGTCGTCGCACCGGACGTGGCCGCGTCAACGTGGATCTTTCCTGGCGGGGAACGTCCCATGAGCGTTGCGCTGCACACCTGTCCAGGTCAGACCGTGTCCATGCCCTCCTGACCTCCGGGTCGCCGGGCGTTCACATTGCGGGCATGTCAGGGCCGATCCGGCTGCGTACGGCGCTCTGAACGTCGTCCTCCTCGGCCGGGTCGGCGGCGAGCCGGCGGAGCTGGTCGACGACGCGCGTGTCACCGGTCTCGGCGTGCCGGGCGGCGATCTCGCGGGTGGTCTCCTCACAGTCCCAGAGGCACTCGACGGCGAAGCCGGCCGGGAAGGAGGGGTCGGTGGCGGCGAGCGCGCGGGCGGCGCGGCCGCGCAGATGGGAGGAGGCGGTCTCGCGGTAGATATGGCGCAGGACGGGCGCGGCGCAGGCGATGCCGAGGCGGCCGGTGCCGTCGACGAGCGTCCACAGGGTCGGTGCGTCGGGCCCTTCGCCCCGCACGGCCTCCCGCAGCGCGCCCAGCACCAGGTCGCTGTCCTTGGCTCCGCCGAGGCAGGCGAGCACGCGTCCGGCGGCGGCGCCCAGCGGGTCGGGCCGGTGCACCCAGCCACGCGCCCGGTCGACGGCGGCCAGGCTGCGCATCCGTTCGAAGGCGGCGACGGCGGCCTCCACGACCGTCGTCGTCCCGTCGGTCACGGCGCCCTCGATCAGGTCGAGGGCGTCCGGATCGTTGCCGTCGGCGAGGTAGCGCAAGGCGGTGCAGCGGGCGCCGTCGTCCCCGCTCCGGGCGGCGAGGAGGATCTCGGGCCGGTCCTCGGGGCCGGCGACGGCCGTGAGACACCGGGCGGCCGGCACATGGAGGACGGCGCCGCGTTCGATGCCCTGCTGGGCCCACTCGAACACGGCCTTGACGCTCCACCCCGGCCGGGGCCCGCTCGGCCGCATCTGCCGCTGCCAGCGGTCGAAGCAGCCGGTCTCCTGGGCGGCCCGCACGCGGGTGGCGACCGCCTCCCGGGGATCGTCGGCCCACAGCCGCCAGGGCCGCGGTTCGAAGGCGTCGCGGACGGCGGCGGCCAGCTCGGCCTCGCCCTCCGGGTCGGTGGTGAAGCGGGCCAGCACGGGCTCGGCGAGGGCGCGCAGCCCTTCGTCGTCGTCCCTGAGGGCCAGCTCGTCGAGGGCCCAGGCCCAGCTCGTGCCGACGGCGGCGTACCTGCGCAGCAGTGCGAGCGCGTCCCTCCTGCCGTACGAGGCGAGGTGCCCGAGGACCGCGAGGGCCAGCCCGGTGCGTGACTCGTCGGTGTCCAGCACGTCCTCGGCGTCGAAGAGATGGCGCTCGATCTCGTCCAGCTCGCCGCTCAGGTCGAGGTAGAGACGGGCGTAGTACAGGGAGCGGTTCTCCACCTGCCAGTCGTGGCGGGGGTCGCTCAGCACACAGTGGTTCAGTGCCGCGAGCGCCTCGGCCCGCGGGGCGGTGAGCGCGTGCAGGGTGCCGTCGCCGCGGCCCCGCTGCAGCAGGCCGAGCAGCGTACCGCTGGGCGCTATGACCGGTTCGAACATGGGAAACAGCCTCACATCAAGCGTCGACGCAACCGGGGATTCTGCTTTACCTGGCCGCGTGACAACACGTCGGTGCGCCCGCCGTCTCTTGCTTGCTGTAGACCATCTTCCTCTGCCTCTCGTCGGTGGCCCATGCGGACCGCGTCACGGCCCACGCGGTGCGGCAACACCTGCCCAGCCATCATGTCCGTGAATCACGACGTCATGATGACCCGGCGGTTCTTCCTACCGCGACCGAAATTTCCGGCGGCCCCGTTCCGCCTCCCCCGTCTTTTGCGTTTTTCCTGGTCAGACCATGTGGATCAGTGTGCTGCGAACAGTTCGAGCAGTTCTGCCTTACCGAACATCCGTGCGGTGTCGATCGCGTTCGGAGTGCCCGCGGACGGGTCGGCCCCGCTGTCCAGAAGGACCCGGACGACACCCTCCTCACCCTTGAAAACCGCCCCGGCGAGAGGAGTCTGCCCCCGGTCGTTGACGCGGTCGGCCTCCCCGCCACGGGCCAGGAGGGCCCGCACCGCGTCGGCGTGACCGTGGTAGGCGGCGAGCATCACGAGCGAGTCGCCGCGGTCGTTGGTGAGGTCGGCCGGAACTCCCGCGTCGACGTACGCCACGAGCGCCTCGGTCTCGCCCCGTCGGGCCAGATCGAAGATCCTCGTCGCCAGCTCCACGACCTCCGGGTCGGGGGCTTCGCTCATCGCCGGGACCACCTCTCACAAACGCACTTCGAGCCGAACGGGTGAATCGCCAGAGTACTGGCTTCCCGCACGCGGCAGCGGACACAGCCGAGGCAAAGATCACACCGAGTGCCGTCCCACGCAACAGCCCAGCCCGGACGGCCCAACCAGGATTCGGCCACCCAGGCGAAATCAGCTGAAATTCACTCTTTTGCACCTTTTATCGTATGGATACATGCTGTGACTCTGGAAGAACTCATGGTGACTGTCCCCATCAACCAGGAGAACCCACATGATCCTGAACATCTCAGGCGTCGTCCTGCTCGGCGTCATCGTCTTCCTGTTCTTCCGCAAGGACGGCCTGAAGGCCTCGCACTGCATCGTCGTCACCCTCTTCGGGTTCTACCTCGCCAGCACAGGCATCGCCCCGAGCATCACAGCGGGCGGCGAAAGCCTCGCGAGCCTCCTCGGCGGGATCAAGTTCTGACCCCGTTCCCATCCGCACGCACCCCCAGGAGACAGCCGTGGCCCGGGTCCCCCTCCCCCGCATTCTGAGCAGCGGCGGCGCGCACCTCGCCAGGAGCCGGGAGCTGGCCCGGACGGCCGCCGACGGCGCCACCGACGTCCTCCACCCGTTGATCACGATCACGCGTGGACTGCGCCGGCTGGTCGCCGCCGGGCGGCTCAGATGGGCACAGACCCCGAAGGACCGCCGCGGGTCACTGCTCTTCCTGGCGGCCTCGGTCGTCCTGGTCGTGACCCTGGTGCCGTACGGCCCGCTGCTCGCCGCCATCGCCCTGATGGCGGCGGCAGCCTGGGCGGGCCGCGCCGGCGCCGTCCAGGAACCGACCGGCCCCGACGAGTCGCAGACCCAGCGTCTGCGGTCCCTCTACGAGGCCCTGGTCCCCTACTTCTCGTCCCCCGAGGACCCCGAGCCCCTCTACGCGCACGGGGGCGCCTGGGAGGACGCCTTCCCCGCCTACACGTTCGACGGCACCGGCCGCGTCAGCCGGCTGCTGGTCCGGTATCCCGCCTACTTCACCGACGGCGAGGCGGAGTCCCGCGCGCGCATCGAGCAGTTGCTGCACACCAAGGCGGGCCGCGGCCGTGAGTACCGCTTCACCTGGGACGAGGAGGGCAACGAACTCACCGTCGCCGTCCTCCCCCCGCTCGCCTGCGACATCACCGCCCAGCGCTTCGTCACGGCACCGGGCGAGACGGTCCTCGGCTTCACCGACGCCGTCGACGTCCAGCGCACCCTCCCCCTCTCCTGCGGAGAGGAGCGGCGCGACGTGCCGCCGGTCGTCTGGCGCACCGGCGCACGCTCCACCGAACCGCATCTGCTGGCCGTGGGCGGACCCGGGAGCGGCACGACGACCCTCCTCCGCTGCATCGCTCTCCAGGCCCTGCAGCACGGCGACGTCGTCATCGTCGAGGGCGGCGGCAGCGGCGAGTACGCCTGCCTCACGGGCCGCGACGGCGTCCTCGCCGTCGAGAGCGGGCTGGGTGGAGCCCTGGCGAGCCTGGAGTGGGCCTCCCAGGAGACCGAACGCCGGCTGATCGCCACGAACAGCGCCCGCCAGGCGGGGCATCCCGCGCCGGACGACATCCGCCGCCCTCTCTGGCTCCTCCTCGACCGCCCGAGCGTGCTGAGCCACCTCGCCGCGGCCGCCGGCCGGCGCGACCCGCAGTCCCTGCTCCAGGTTCCCCTGCGCCACGGCCGCGCGGTCAATGTCACTGTCGTGATCACCGAACAGTTCGACCACCTGGACGCCCTCACGGACGCGGTACGCGGGCACACCCGCGCGCGTGTGGTCCTGGGTCCCGCCTCGCCCGAGCAGATGGAGACGGTCCTGGGCACGGCACCCCCCACCACCCCCGCCCCGGACGTCCCGCCGGGCCGGGGCTACGCCCGTCTGGGCACCGCCCCCACCCTCCGCCTCCAGGTCCCCGCCACCCCGGACCCCCACGACGAGAACACCCCCGAGGCCCACCGCCAGGCGATCCTCGACCTGCTCCCGCCGCACACGACCCCGGCGGACGCCCTCACCAAGGCCGCGCCGGCCGGGACCTGAGGCCCCGTCAGGCCACGAACGTCCGCGGCCCCTCGCTCCCGCCCGACGCGCCGTCGCGCACCAGCCGCGCCGCCGCGGCCAACCGCGCGGCCGCCTCCTCGGCGACCGCTCCCCCCACGGTGAACGGCAGCCGCACATACCCCTCGAAGGCCCCGTCGACCCCGAACCGGGGCCCGGAGGGCACCCGCACCCCGACCCGCTCGCCCACCTCCGCGAGCCGCGACCCCGACAGCCCCCCGGTGCGGACCCACAGGGTCAGCCCACCCCTCGGCTCCGCGAACTCCCAGTCCGGCAGCTCCCGACGCACCGCCGCCACCAGCGCGTCCCGGTTGTCCCGGGCCTGCTCCCGCCGGATTCCCACGGCCTGCGCCCAACCCCCGGTACTCATCAGCCAGTTCACGGCCAGCTGTTCCAGCACGGGTGTCCCCAGATCGGCGTACGCCCGTGCCGCGACGAGGCTCCGGATCACATCCGGTGCCGCCCGCACCCACCCGATCCGCATCCCCGCCCAGAACGCCTTGCTCGCCGACCCGACCGTGATGACGGTGGATCCCGCCGGATCGAACGCGCACACGGGGCGCGGCATCTCCACATCGTCGTCGAGCCACAACTCGCTCATCGTCTCGTCGGCCACGAGCACCGTCCCGGCGCCCCGGGCCGCGTCGACGAGCCCCCGGCGCCGGTCCTCGTCGGCGAGCGCACCGGTGGGGTTGTGGAAGTCGGCGACGACGTAGGCGAGCCGGGGCGCCGCGTCCCGCAGGACCTGCCGCCACCGGTCCATGTCCCACCCGGCGAGCCCGTCGGCCATGGCGACCGGCACCAGCCGCGCCCCCGCCTCCCGCATCAACTGCAGGATGTTGGCGTACGACGGCGACTCCACCGCGATCCGCTCCCCGCGTCCCGCGAAGAGGTGACAGATCGCGTCCATGGCCCCCATGGCCCCGGTCGTGACCATGATCTGCTCGGGCATCGTCGGAATGCCGCGCGCGGTGTAGCGGTCGGCGAGCATGGAGCGCAGCGCGGGCAGGCCGGCCGGGTAGTCGCCGTGCGTGTGGGCGTAGGGCGGCAGCTCCTCCAGCGCGCCCTGCACGGCCCTCGTGAGCCAGGGCTCGGGGGCGGGCAGGGCCGCGCAGCCCAGGTCGATCATGGAACCGAGCGCCTCGGGCGGCAGCGGTTCCAGTCCGCGCGCGGGCAGCGGATTCCCCGCCGGCACGGCCGTCCAGCTGCCCGCTCCCCGCCGGGACTCCAGGAACCCCTCGGTGCGCAGCGCCTCGTAGGCCGCCGCGACGGTCGTACGGCTGACCGAGAGGGACAGCGCCAGTTCCCGTTCGGCGGGCAGCCGGGCGGCCACGGGCACCCGGCCCTCCAGGACCAGCAGCCGGATGCCGTCGGCCAGCGCACGGTAGGCGGGCGGGCGGCGGGTGCCGGGCCCTGCGGGGCGCTCCTGTTGCGAGGTGAGCAGCCGCGCGAGCTGAGCCGCCCCCACCGCCGAAGTCCACTGCGCCATGATTTCCAGTCCACCTTCCCCGAATTGGCCATGGATGACTTGACTCTCCAAGCCACACAGTGTCATGTGTCAGGCCACCGGCACCACCCAGGGGGAAGCCTTGCCCGCCGCACAGCACGAGCCGTCGCACGAGCCTTCGCACGAGCCGTCGCACGATCCGCAACCGGACCCGCGACCGGACCCGCAGAACCGGCGGGAGGGCCGCCGCTCACAGCCCCACCGCCTGGGCCGGCGGCTGACCCAGCTCTACATGGGCCTCGCCCTCTACGGCGCCAGCTCCGCCCTCCTCGTGCAGGCCGGCCTCGGTCTCGAACCGTGGAACGTGCTGCACCAGGGCCTGGCGGAGCTGACCGGCCTGACCATCGGCGTGGTGTCGATCGTCGTGGGCGCGCTGGTGCTCCTTCTGTGGATCCCGCTGCGCCAGCGTCCGGGCCTCGGCACGGTCTCCAACGTCTTCGTGGTCGGCATCGCGATGGACGCCACCCTGGCCCTGGTGCCCGAGGCGCACACCATGGCCGTACGGATCCCCCTGCTCGTCGCGGGGATCGTGCTGAACGGCGTGGCCACCGGCCTCTACATCGCGGCGCGCTTCGGACCGGGCCCGCGCGACGGCCTGATGACGGGACTGCACCGCCGTACCGGACGCTCGGTCCGGCTGATGCGGACCGCCGTGGAGGTGGCGGTGCTGGCGACGGGCTTCGCCCTCGGCGGCACGGTCGGCGTGGGGACCGCTCTCTACGCCCTCTCCATCGGCCCGCTGGCCCAGCTCTTCCTGCGCCTGTTCGCCATCCCCTCGGGATCCGGCAGCACGGTCGTTGCCACCGGGCCATCGAAGCGGGCCATACTGCCCGGGTGACCGCCCTCGTACGCCACCCCTACCTCGACCATCCCGGCCCGATCGCCTTCGCCCACCGGGGCGGGGCGGCGGACGGCCTGGAGAACACCATGGCCCAGTTCCGGCGGGCGGTGGAGTCGGGTTACCGCTACATCGAGACCGACGTCCACGCCACGCTCGACGGCAAACTGGTCGCCTTCCACGACTCGACCCTGGACCGCATGACCGACGGGGCGGGCCGGATAGCGGATCTGCCGTGGAAGGAGATACGGCACGCGCGCGTGGCGGGCGTCGAGCCGGTGCCTCTCTTCGAGGACCTCCTCGAGGCGTTCCCCGAGGTCCGCTGGAACGTGGACATGAAGGCGGAGCCCGCGCTCCACCCCCTGCTCAACCTGATCGCCCGCACCGGGTCCTGGGACCGCGTCTGCGTCGGCTCCTTCTCCGAGTCCCGGGTAGCCCGCGCCCAGCGCCTCGCCGGACCGCGCCTGGCCACCTCGTACGGAACGGGCGGCGTGCTGGGCCTGCGGCTGCGGTCCTGGGGCCTGCCGGCCGCGCTGCGCCGCACGGCGGTCGCCGCACAGGTGCCCGAAGCGCAGTCCGGGGTGCCGGTGGTCGACCACCGGTTCGTGCGCGCAGCCCACGCGCGCGGGCTGCAGGTCCATGTCTGGACCGTGAACGAACCGCAACGTATGCACCGGCTCCTGGACCTGGGCGTCGATGGCATCATGACCGATCACATCGACACGCTGCGCAAGGTGCTCGAGGACCGGGGGACCTGGGTCTGACACGTCGCGCAGCCCTGCAGGGGGAAGCGAGGGCACGGGTGGGCACCGACACCGTGCGGACGGACGCGGCCGACGAGGCCGCGGGCAGGCGGCGCGAACAGCGCGGCTGGTACTTCTACGACTGGGCCTGCTCCGTCTACTCGACCAGCGTCCTGACCGTGTTCCTCGGTCCCTATCTGACCGAGGTCGCCAAGTCCGCCGCCGACGGGGACGGTTACGTCCACCCGCTGGGCATATCGGTCCGCGCCGGCTCCTTCTTCGCGTACTCGGTGTCCCTGTCGGTGATCCTCGCCGTCGTGATCATGCCGCTGGTGGGCGCGGCCGCCGACCGCACCGGCCGCAAGAAGCCCCTCCTGGGCGCGGCCGCCTACGTCGGCGCCGGCGCGACCGCCGGCATGTTCTTCCTGGACGGCGAGCGCTACCTGCTCGGCGGGATCCTGCTGATCATCGCGAACGCGGCGCAGTCCGTGGCGATGATGCTCTACAACTCCTATCTCCCGCAGATCGCGCCCCCGGAGGAACGCGACGCCGTCTCCTCGCGGGGCTGGGCTTTCGGCTACGCGGCCGGTTCGCTGGTCCTGGTCGGGAACCTGATCCTCTTCACCGCCCACGACTCCTTCGGCGTCTCCGAGGGCATGGCCGTGCGTATCTGTCTGGCCTCGGCCGGCCTGTGGTGGGGCGCCTTCACCCTGATCCCGCTCAGCCGCCTACGCGACCGCCGCAGCCCGGCGGGCGAGTCCGAGGGGTCGAAGGAGGCGACCGCACCCGGTCTGCGCCAGCTGGCCGCGACCGTCCGGGACATGCGCCGCCACCCGCTGACCCTGGGCTTCCTCCTCGCCTACCTCGTCTACAACGACGGCATCCAGACGGTGATCTCCCAGGCCTCCGTCTACGGCTCCGAGGAACTCGACCTGGAGCAGTCCACCCTCATCGTGGCGGTCCTGCTGGTGCAGATCCTGGCGGTGGGCGGGGCACTCGGCATGGGCCGGCTGTCCCGCCGCTACGGGGCCAAGCGGACGATCCTCGGCTCCCTGGTCGCCTGGACGCTGATCCTCGGCGTCGGCTACTTCCTCCCGGCGGGCGCCCCCGTCTGGTTCTTCGTCCTCGCCTCGGGGATCGGCCTGGTCCTCGGCGGCAGCCAGGCCCTCTCCCGCTCGCTCTTCTCCCACCTCGTCCCGCCCGGGAAGGAGGCCGAGTACTTCTCCGCGTACGAGATGAGCGACCGCGGCATGAGCTGGCTCGGCCCGCTGCTGTTCGGTGTGACCTACCAGCTGACCGGAAGTTATCGGGACGCGATCATCTCCCTGGTGGCCTTCTTCGTCCTGGGATTCGCCCTGCTCGCGAGGATTCCGGTGCGCCGGGCGATCAGCGACGCGGGCAATCCCGTACCGGACAGGATTTAGCGCCGGGAGCGAAAGGGCTGTAGTGTACGCGTTTGGCCTGCCAGGCGTACCGTTACTGCGCGTCAAAGATGCCGAAACGCTGGGTTACATCTGCTGTCAGATGTGACAAACCGGGCGCGGGTGGGTACAACAAGGGCGGCTACGACGGCGACGCATGACCCGGAACGGGACACGCAACGGGAATCTTTACCGCCGACCGGACGTTGACCGGATGACGACGACAGCGACACCTGTCCTGTGGGCGACAAGCCCGGGAGGCACGATTCATGAGTGAGCGAGCTCTTCGCGGCACGCGCCTCGTGGTGACCAGCTACGAGACGGACCGCGGCATCGACTTGGCTCCGCGCCAGGCCGTGGAGTACGCATGCGAGAAGGGGCACCGCTTCGAGATGCCCTTCTCGGTCGAGGCGGAGATTCCGCCGGAGTGGGAGTGCAAGGTCTGCGGGGCCCAAGCACTCCTCGTGGACGGCGACGGCCCAGAGGAAAAGAAGGCCAAGCCCGCGCGTACACATTGGGACATGCTGATGGAGCGGCGCACCCGTGAGGAACTCGAAGAGGTCCTCGAAGAGCGCCTTGCGGTTCTCCGCTCCGGCGCGATGAACATCGCGGTACATCCGCGAGACAGCCGCAAGTCCGCATAGCCCCTCAGGGGGCTGGACGATCCACACAGCGCAACCGAACAGACCGCGGGCGCCGTACGAACCTGTACGGCGCCCGCGGTCTTTGCTGTGCGCCTGATCAAGGCTCAGATCCTGCGGGCCTGAAAAAGCCGGGGCGCAGCCCCGCTTTTTCAGGGGCGCGAGGAACTGCGCGAGAAGCCCCACCGGACCGGCGCGTGGGGGTCGAAGGGGCGCAGCCCCTTGAGCATGGGATGGGTAGGGGCGGCGGGGGCGAGCAAACCCCTCAGCGGTCCAGCGGCGGATAGGTCCCGGATGACGGCGGCGCGTCGTCCCGGATCACCTCACCCTGCACGACCTTCCCGTCGGGCCGGTGCATCCGCGCCTGCTGGAACGCGTCACCGAACCCCCCGGCGCCCGCCTCCCGCAACTTCCGCTCGAACGTCCGCTCCGTATGGCGCCCGAGCGCCTTCTGCACCGGCGGGACCAACAGCACCAGCCCCAGCGCATCGGACACCAGCCCGGGCAGCATCAGCAGCAGGCCGCCCAGCATCAGGAACCCGTTGCCTTCGCTGCGCCCGGCGCCGGCGCCGGGCGCATCCGCGCCCTCCTGCTGCTGTTGCAGCGTCTCGGCCAGCGCCCGGAAGGCCCGCCGCCCGGCCCGCTTGACCACCGCGGAACCCGCGACGAACCCGGCGACGAGGAGCAGGAAGACCGTGAACCCGCCGGCCGCGCCCGCGACCACGGTGAGCAGCCAGATCTCCAGGACCAGCCACGCCGCGACGCCCAGCGGCAGAAACGTGCGCAGCCGGGATCGCCGGGGCCGGGCGGGGTACGTCGAGGACGGAACGCCAGTCGTCATGCTCCCAGTGTGCCTGGCCCCGGCTCAGCACGGGATAAGGGAGAGCCCAGGACAGCGAGGGTGATCAGGCCTTCTTGTCGTCCCGGCCCAGCACCTTGCCGATCCGCTCCCCCACGCCCCACGCCGTGACCCGCCACAGCGCCTCCACCAGGATGTCCCGGCTCATCTTGGAGTCGCCCAGCTCGCGCTCGACGAAGGTGATGGGCACCTCGACGACGTGGTAGCCCGCCTTGATCGCGCGGCGCGCGAGGTCGACCTGGAAGCAGTAGCCCTGGGAGGCGACCTCGTCGAGGCCGAGCCCTTCGAGGGTCTCGCTGCGGAAGGCCCGGTACCCTCCGGTCACGTCACGGACCGGCACGTCGAGCAGGACACGGGAGTAGAGGCTGCCGCCGCGGGAGATGTACTCGCGCGACTTGGGCCAGTTCACCACGCGCCCGCCCGGCACCCAGCGGGAGCCGAGGACGAGGTCGGCGCCCTTGAGCGCGGTCAGCAGCCGGGGCAGCTCCTCGGGCTGGTGGGAGCCGTCGGCGTCCATCTCGATGAGGACGCCGTGGCCGTGCTCCATGCCCCAGCGGAAGCCCGCGAGATAGGCGGCGCCCAGCCCTTCCTTGCCCTTGCGGTGCAGCACCTGGACGCGGTCGTCCTCGGCGGCCAGTTCGTCGGCGAGCTTGCCGGTGCCGTCGGGGCTGTTGTCGTCGGCCACCAGGACGTACGCCTCGGGAACGGCCTTCCGCACCCGGCCGACGATCGCCTTGATGTTCTCCGCCTCGTTGTAGGTCGGAATGATCACCAAGGCCGTGCCGAGCGGGCCGAACCGCCTCTCCTGGCCTTCCGCCGCGATCGTCCCGTCGCCGTCGTTCACCGCTGCCCCTTCAGGTCCTCCGTGCGCAGAGGACCACCATAGTGGCCACGGCCTGCGCGGAAGTGTCGGCCCGTGGCCCAAGGGCCCCGATTCGACAGGGGGTGTGCGCGAGCGCGCTCTGCGTAGTCTCGCGACTCCCCGGAACACCACTGTGCCGTCGGCGCGGGACGGAGTACAGAGGTCGTCGACTGCGGATGGGGGCCCGACGCCCTTCGGGCCGACCTGGGGCCCGCTGGCTGCGAGACCGAAAGCCGTTGTCTACTGAGCGTCCGGGCCCCACCCGGGTCACACCTACCCGACCTGGCCGGAACGTTCCCTCGCCGGAGCGCGACGCCTGGGCCTGGCTGCCGGTGGCGGTGCGCCGGTGCGGCGCACCAACCCTGACCCAGCGGCGCTCCGACGACCGCGCGGAAGTTCCCCGGTCGGACGTCCGGTGGTGGACCCGGCAGAACCTACCCGTCGCCTGCGGCCGCCTGTCAACCGCCGTCTGACCTGCGGAGTTCCCCTCAAATGCCTGGTCGCAGGAGAGGAGCCGCAGGTCGTGCGGCGCGCCGCCGGGTCGTCGCCGGGTCCGTGCCGTGCCGGGAGATCACTCGCCCGGCCGTACGAAGACCGTTCGCCCGGCGACCACGGTCCGCAGGCAGACGGGCAGGTCGGTGCCGGGGCTCAGGTCGGGCAGGCCGGGGGTGCCGGAACGGGGGTCGGTCGACCAGCGGGCGACGCGGTCGTCGGGGGCCTGGACGACGAGTTCGCCGGTGCGCCACACCGCGTAGTCCGCGGGCGCGCCCGGGACGAGAACGCCCGCGTCGTCGCGTCCGACCGCCCGCCAGCCGCCCCGGGTGTGCGCCGTGAACGCGGCGCGCACGGACACCCGGTGCTCCGGCGTGCGGTGGAACGCCGCCGCGCGGACGGTCCCCCATGGATCGAGGGGGGTGACCGGACTGTCGGAGCCGAAGGCCAGGGGCACGCCGGCGCGCAGCAGGGCGGCGAACGGGTTGAGGGTGCGGGCGCGCTCCGGACCGAGCCGCTCGGCGTACATGCCTTCCGCGCCGCCCCACAGCGCGTCGAAGGCGGGCTGGACGGAGGCGGTGAGGCCGAGTTCGGCGAAGGCGGCGACGCTCTCGGGGGTGAGCATCTCGACGTGCTCGACGCGGTGCCGGGCGGCCCTCACCCGGGCCGGGCCGACCTTCTCCGCCGCCGCGCGCACTCCCTCGACGACGGAGGCCACCGCGGCGTCCCCGATGGCGTGGAAGCCCGCCTGGAGGCCCGCCTCGGTGCAGGCGACCACATGTGCGGCGACGTCCGCCGCGTCCAGGTACGCCGTGCCGGTGTGCGTGGCGTCGGCGTACGGCTCGTGCAGGCAGGCGGTGTGCGAGCCGAGGGCCCCGTCGACGAAGAGGTCACCCGCGGCGCCGACGGCTCCGAGGGCGCGGGCCCTGTCGACGTCGCGTTCCGCCCAGTAGCCGACCACGCGCGGGCCCGGCTCCTCGGCGGCGAGCCGGAGCAGTCCCGTGAAGTCGTCCTCGGAGGAGATCTCGGGGCCCGCGCACTCGTGGACCGAGCCGATGCCGAGCGAGCCGGCGTGGGCGAGGGCGGCCCGCTGGGCCTCGGTGCGCTGGGCGGGGGTGACGGCGCCCAGGGCGGTGGCCCGTACGGCGTGGTGGGCGTCCCGGGTCAGGGGCCCGTCCTCGAAGGCGCCGGCGCCCGGGACCAGGTCGAGCAGGGCGGAGCTGACGACGGCCGAGTGGACGTCGATCCGGCTCAGGTACAGAGGGCGGCCGCCGGTGGCCTCGTCGAGTTCGACGCGGGTCGGCGGGCGGCCGCCGGGCCAGCGGGCGGCGTCCCAGCCGTGACCGAGGAGGACGCGGTCGGCCGGGCGGGCCGCCGCGAATTCCCGTACGAGAACGAGGGCGGCCTCCAGGGTGGGGGCGCCGGTGAGGTCGAGGCCGGTGAGGGCGAGGCCGGTCGCCGTGGTGTGCACGTGGGCGTCGGTGAACGCCGGGGTGACCAGGGCGCCTTCGAGGTCCTCCACCTCGTCGACGTCGGCGGCGAAGGCGTCGGCGGCGCCCTCGGAGCCGACCCAGGCGATCTGGCCGTGCTCCACGACCATCGCGGTGGCGAACGGGTCGGCGGGGCTGTGGACTTCTCCGCCGCGGAGCAACACGGTCTTCGACGGGGCGGTGCGATCACTCATGGGGACAGTTTCGCTCGTGCCGGGCGCCGCGGTGCACCAGGGCCGTGCTTCCGGGGCGCCCGGCGCTCGCGGGCGTCAGATCCTCGGTGGTCTGGCCTCGTACGGCGTCGACAGGACCACCGTCGTGCGGGTGGACACTCCCGCCAGGGACCGCAGCCGGGCGAGGAGTTCCTCCAGCTCGTGCGGGGTGGCCACGCGGACCTTGAGGATGTAGTTCTCGTCGCCGGCGACGCTGTGGCAGGCCTCGATCTCCGGGACGCCCGCGAGGCGTTCGGCGATGTCGTCGGGGGCGCTGGGATCGAAGGGTTTGACCGAGATGAACGCGGTCAGCGGCAGCCCGACGGCCTCCGGGTCGACGACCGCGGCATAGCCGCGGATGACGCCACGCTGCTCAAGTCGGCGCACACGCTGATGCACGGCCGACGTGGACAGGCCCGTGGCCTTGCCCAGGTCGGTGTAGCTCATCCGCCCGTCCGCGACGAGCAGCTGCACGATCTGTCGGTCCAGCTCCTCCATGGCGCAAGAACCTACAGGGCGGTTGATCTCCTTCGATACCTGAGCGGCGCAGGTCATACCCGGTTCGTGATGTGACCGCGAGCCATATGTGAGCCATACGGGTGACAGCCTCGCCGTGTCGGGCATCTGCGAGCGGCATGTGACGAAGACCACAGCACCTGGACAGGCTCTGTGATGATCTCGTGATTACCTTCGGGACGGGGCGGGAAGTGCTTGCTGTGGTCGGAGGCCGCAGCGCCTTCACGGCCCAGCCCGAGGGGGAGAATCCCATGCAGAATCCCAAGCGCCCTGGTCGAACCGCACCCAAGCGGCTCCAGGCGGTCGTCGATCTTGAGCCGGAGGGCGTCGAACCGGACGACGAGTTCGACGCGTACGACACCTTCGAGATGTACCGGGTCTTCTGCCCGGACTGCGCTCAGCCCATCGCCCTGCTGTCCGACGAGGACCGCCTGCCCGAGCACGCGCTGGTCGTGTCGCCGTGGAACCCGTTCGGGCTCACGGTCTGCGCCGGTACGGGCCGCTCGGCCGGCGACGCCCGCGCCGCGGACGAGACCTTCGAACCGCAGGCGCAGGAGACCGCCCTGCTGTTGACGCTGCCGCAGGGCCTCGACTGGCGGACGCAGCCGTTCTCGCACGTCGGCGGCCCGGGCTCGCGTCCGATGCGCATGCCGGTGATGCGGCCTCGGCAGTCCGACCAGCGCCAAGCGGCCTGATCCCGGGGCCGGTTCGGCCCACGGCGTCCGCGCGCCCGGCGGGCAGGACTCGTCCTGCCCCCCTACGGTTCGGTCGCGAACTCAGAGACGATTCCCGGAAGTGGTGACCGGCCCGCCCGCACGCGCGTTGGCACGGTATGACCCCAACTTTCCCGGTGACCGGGCATCGGCGTCACATCCTCGTGCCCGCTTCGGCAGAATCGCTTCCTCAGGGGCCGGCCCAGCAGCAGGACCCGCCCATCTACCGGGCCCTGTTGCGGACCTGGGCCGACCGGGGCCGCACCCTGCCGGGGCGTCACGATCCGGAGTGGGTGCGGCTGGCGACACCGCCGAGCGGCCTCGACCAGTTCCGCACCACCGTGGACCCCTTCGGGGCCCCCGACTTCTTCCGCGGTTCCTTCAGCGTGACTCGGGCCCCGCGAGGTGGCGGGCGATGACCATGCGCTGGATCTGGTTGGTGCCCTCCACGATCTGGAGCACCTTCGCCTCGCGCATGTACCGCTCGGCGGGGAAGTCCGCCGTGTAGCCGTACCCGCCGAGGATCTGCACGGCGTCCGTGGTGACCTTCATCGCGGCATCGGTGCACAGCAGCTTCGCCATGGCCGCCTGCTTGGAGAACGGCCGGCCCGCGTCGCGCAGCCGGGCCGCGGAGAGGTAGAGCGCCCGGCCCGCCTCTATCTGCGTCGCCATGTCCGCGAGCATGAAGCGCAGCCCCTGGAAGTCGGAGATCGGTCGCCCGAACTGCTGCCGCCCGGTGGCATAGGCGACCGCCTCGTCCAGTGCCGCCTGGGCGACGCCGATCGCGCAGGCCGCGATGCCGAGCCGCCCGGAGTCGAGCGCGGACAGGGCGATCGCGAAGCCCTGGCCCTCCTCGCCCAGGCGCCGGGCGTCACCGACGCGCACCCCGTCGAAGTTGAGCTGCGCGGTGGGTGAGCCCTTCATGCCCATCTTCTTCTCGGGCGCGGCGGCGCTCAGCCCCTCGGCGTCGCCGGGCACCAGGAAGGCGGTGATGCCCCGGGAGCCCTCGCTGCCCGTGCGGGCCATGACCGTGTAGAAGTCGGCGATGCCGCCGTGGGTGATCCAGGCCTTGGTGCCGGTGATCACCCACGCGTCACCCTCACGGACGGCCTTCGTCCGCAGGGAGGCGGCGTCCGAGCCGGACGAGGGCTCGGAGAGGCAGTACGCGCCGAGCAGGCCGCCGCCGAGCATCGCCGGCAGATGCTCGACCTGCTGCTCCTTGGTGCCGTAGTTGGCGAGGGCGTGGCAGGCGAGCGTGTGGACGCTCACACCGAGACCCACGGTGAGGCGCGCCATGGCGAGTTCTTCCAGGACCTGGAGATAGACCTCGTACGGCTGGTCGCCGCCGCCGTGCTCCGAGTCGTACGGCAGGCCGAGCAGCCCCGACTCCGAGAGCAGGCCGAAGAGTTCGCGCGGGAACCGGCCGGAGTCCTCCTCCTCGGCCGCGTGCGGGGCGATCTCCCGCTGTGCGATCTCGCGGACGAGCGAGATCAGATCCCGGGCCTCTTCCGTGGGCAGCTGACGGTCCACCGGCTGCGGGGCGCGGTCGGGCATGGCGACGCTCTCCTCCCTGTCGGGCACTGCGGCGGACACACACAGGGGATGTCGTGGTGCCACCGGGTCTCACGTGCCACTGCCGATGGTCCTCCTCCGGATCACGGAAGCCGCTGATCAGCGGCGGTGGCGCTTGGAGTATGCCCGATCCGGAGCAGCGCGTCACCGGTTAACGAGCGTTCATTGGGACACATTCGACGGCCCGCCCCACCCGGGCAGGATTGGTCCGAACCATTGACCCCAGTGGTCTAGTCCTCTACGGTCTCCCCCAACAACGCGGCCACCGCGTTCCTGCCCGTCGGCACAGCAGGTCCAGGCAGCACCCCTCCCCGTCACGCTCCCCTCCCCCGGAGTCACGATGCTCAGACCGCACACCTCCCGCGTCCCCGTCAGAACGCTTGTCGCCGCCACGTGTTGCGCCGCGCTCGGCGCCGGGCTCCTCGTCGGAGCGGGCACCGCCACCGCCACGCCCGCGAAGCCGGCCGCCGCACCCCACGCGCCCGGCGCGTCCCACTCGAAGGTCGTCGGCTACTTCATCGACTGGGGCATCTACGGCCGCCAGTACTACGTCAAGAACATCGAGACGTCCGGCTCGGCGAAGAAGCTCACCCACATCAACTACGCCTTCGGCAACGTCGTCGACGGCAAGTGCGCGATCGGTGACCCCTGGGCGGACACCGACAAGCCCTTCACCGCCGAGGAGTCCGTGGACGGCGTCGCCGACGGCGCGGACCAGCCGCTGAGCGGCAACTTCAACCAGCTGCGCAAGCTGAAGAAGCTGCACCCGAACCTCAAGATCATCTGGTCCTTCGGCGGCTGGACCTGGTCCGGCGGCTTCGGCGAGGCGGCGAAGGACCCGGCCGCCTTCGCGAACTCCTGCTACGACCTCGTCGAGAACTCCCGGTGGAAGGACGTCTTCGACGGCATCGACATCGACTGGGAGTACCCCAACGCCTGCGGTCTCACCTGCGACACCAGCGGCCCGGAGGCCTTCGAGGACGTGATGGCGGCGCTGCGCAAACGATTCGGCAAGAAGGAGCTGGTCACCGCGGCGATCACGGCCGACGCCAAGAGCGGCGGAAAGATCGACGCGGCGGACTACGCGGGCGCCGCGAAGTACGTCGACTGGTACAACCCGATGACGTACGACTACTTCGGCTCCTGGGACGCGACCACCGCCCCGCACTCACCGCTGTACCCGTACCCCGGCATCGCCGACAAGGCGTTCAACACCGCCGCGACCATCAAGAAGCTCAGGGGACTCGGCATCCCGCCGTCCAAGCTGCTGCTCGGCATCGGCTTCTACGGGCGGGGCTGGACCGGGGTCACGCGGTCGGCACCCGGCGGCACCGCCACCGGCCCGGCGGCGGGCACGTACGAGGCCGGCTACGAGGACTACAAGGTGCTGAAGGCGACCTGCCCGGCCAACGGGATCGTCGGCGGGACCGCGTACGCCAAGTGCGGTGACGACTGGTGGAGTTACGACACCCCCCGCACCATCAAGGGGAAGATGGCCTACAAGAACGCACAGGGTCTGGGCGGCACCTTCTTCTGGGAGCTGAGCGGCGACACCGCGGACGGTGAGCTGATCAAGGCCATCAAGTAGCCCTCGCGGCGCGTGATGTGGGGCGGGGGCCGGTCGGCGGGCTCCCGCCCCGGGCGCCCGGCCGCGGTGCCGACGCGCTCAGGCGTCGCGGCGGGCGCGCTCAGGCGTCGCGGCGGGCGCGCTCAGGCGTCGCGGCGGGCGGGCTCAGGCGTCGCGGCGGGCGGGCTCGGGCGTGCGGTAGGCGGGGGCGAGTTCCTCGATGGCGCGCAGCGAGCCGCCCAGCATCTTGACCAGCAGATCGCGCATGGTGTCGCGGGGCAGCTCGGGGCGGGCGATCCAGTCGAGGGTGGCGCCCTCGACCGCGCAGACCCAGCCGAACAGGCCCATGCGGGCCACCGGTTCGATGTCGCTCCTGCCGTACGCGCCCTCGGCGATGGTGGCGACCATCGCCTCGCGGACACCGTCCCGGATGGCGTGCACCTGGGCGTCGAAGCCGACGCCGCCGCTGACGATCGTGCGGTAGGCGGCCTGGTTCTCCTCCGCGTAGCGCAGATAGCCCTCGATGGTCCGGTGCACCCGGTCCACGGGCGGCAGTTCGAGGCCGCTCGCCGCGAACGTGATCAGATCGGCGACCGAGTCCTCGACGATCGCGAGGTAGTAGCCGCGCTTGGACTTGAAGTAGTAGTAGATCAGCCCCTTGGCCACATGCGCCTGCCGCGCGATGTCGTCCATCGACAACGTGTCGTACGAGGTGTCGGCGAACAACTTGCGCCCGATGGAGATGAGTTCGGCGCGGCGGGCCACCGAACGGTCGGTGCCGCGGGCCCGCGGCGGTTCGACACCAAGCTGTTGACTACTATTCAATTTCGGGTCCTGGTCTCCGACTGGCAGCGGGACAACCGCAGTATGGCAGACCCTCACCACCAGCTTGTTCGACTCTGATCGACAGAGGCGAGCCGGCGGATCAGGTCACAGCAGACCCAGCTGTGTCACCAGCATCGCGACCACCACGACCAGGGTCCAGCCCATGAGGTGTTCGACGATCTTGGGGCCGTCGTCCCGGGGGCCGCCCGTGCCGGTCTGGACACGGTTGGCGGTGGCGGAGGTCGCGGTCATGGCAGCTCGCTGGTGTGATCGGCGTGCGGTGGCGGGTGTTCGGCGTGCGGCGGGTCGGCCCGCCGTTTCCGTCCACCTTGCCACCGGATGGGCGGTTCGCGGCCGAGAGCTTGGTCACACACGCGAGCAGACGGACGGCGCGGCTCCCGGTCTCCCGGAAGCCGCGCCGTGTCACCGGGCCCGTGTCAGCACGCCCGCGTCAGCAGACGCCCACCGCCGCGAGGGCCGCGCGCTGGCGGGACGTGGGCCGCGCCGGGAAGTACAGGTAGCAGATGCCGCCCGTGCCGGAGACGACGTTGCCGGCGGCGTTGTACCTCTTGGTCCGCAGCCAGATGTTCTCCCACTCGCGGCGCCGGTAGATCCGGCGCACCGCCTCGTTGGTCGGCGAATTCGGGTCGTTGGCGACGACATCGCCGTCGGCGGTGAAGCCGATGACCGTCATGAGGTGTCCGGCCGTGCCGTAGCCCGCGCCCGTCAGCTCCGCCGCGAGGAAGGACTGGGAGGTGATCGCCGGGATGCCCGCCGCGATCAGCGTCTCCAGGTCGGTGAGCGAGCCCAGCCGGGTCACCACGCCCTGCATGTCCTTGTAGGTGGCGGCGTACGCGGCGTTGAAGGGCCAGTTGCCACAGCCCTCGTACTGGTAGTCGAAGGTGAACCGCGCCGCGTGGCACACCTGCGGGTCCGCGTACTGCGGGTTCACCCAGGCCAGATCCGCGGCGCTGGGCCTCCGGCCCCAGAACTCTATGATCATCTGCGAGGAGGTGGGGCTGCACCAGGCCTCACCGCCGTTGTCGTACTCGGGGTACTGGCCCTTGTGCGTCTCCTGGGAATAGCGCGGGACGTTCAGCTCCCGCGCGATCCCGGGGACGGAGGCCGGGACGGTGAAGCGGTCGGGCACGTCGGAGCCCATCGCACCGAGCCGCCACACCGTGGGCGTGAGCCGGGTGCCGGGCGTGCGGTACAGGGTCAGACGCAGCCGGTACGAGGCGAGGCGAAGTCCCGTGGCCGGGTCGTCGATCGCGAAGGTGTCGGTCCAGACACTGCTCCTGCCGTCCTTCTGGTCGTCGACGGAGGTGCGCCTGATGTCCTGGTCGCCGGCCGCCCACCGGCCCAGCACGTACCAGGGCGTGTCCGTGCCGTCGGAGTACGTGCCCCGCAGCTCGATCTGGACCCAGGTGCCGGCCGGGGTGCGCGCGTTCCAGGACGCGATGACCTCGGTGGCGGGCACGGTGAGCCGATGGACCGGGGAGGTCCAGGTCGCGTACTCCCAGGCGGCCGTGCGCCCGGTGTGCGGGTCGGTGTGGTCGACCTTGCCGAGCGGCACGTCGATCACCAGCCCCGGCCGCTCCCCCGCCTCGGCCCGGGTGCCTCCGGGGCTGCCGGAGCGCCAGTCGGTGTAGGTGGTCCAGGAGTGGTAGTCCGTGAGGCGTTCCGGTGCTGGTGCGAGGTGGGCGAGGGCTTCGCCCCGGCCGCTCGTGGTGTCGGCGACCGCCTGGCCCGCCGAACCTCCGGCCGCGGCTGCTGCGGCGGCGGTGACGGCTGCGGTCAGGACGGTTCTGCGGGACGGCTCGGAAAGGCTCGTCATCTGCGGGAGACCCCCAGTGATCCGGAAGGAACAGGTCAGACGCACGGCTGTTCGCCCACTATGGACGGCGGGCGACGGCTTCTGCCAGCACCTCGCGCTTCGCCACGCCCGCCAATATTGGTCGAGACCACTGGCATGGTCAGGGCCGCGCGGCACGGTGTTCAATCCAGGTATGCACACCTCCCCCGCGCCCATGGACCCCGCGGTCGACGCCGTCGCCGCCCGGCTGCGACGGGTGCCGCCCTCCTGCGGGCCGGTCCGGCTGGTCGGGGTCGACGGGCACGCCGGCTCCGGGAAGAGCACGTTCGCCGGGCGTCTGGCCGACGCGCTCGGCGGCGCCCCGGTGCTGCACCTCGACGACGTCGCCACGCACGAGGAACTGTTCTCCTGGACCGACCGCCTGCTCGCCCAGGTGATCGAGCCGCTCCGGTACGGCCGGAGCGCGCGCTGCGCCCCGTACGACTGGCGTGCGCGTACGTTCGGTCCCGCGCGCGTCCTGCCGCCCGCGCCCGTGATCGTCGTCGAAGGGGTGGGCGCGGGCCGGCGTGCGCTGCGACCGCACCTGGCGGGGCTGGTGTGGATGGAGGTGCCGGAGACGACGGCCTGGGCGCGTGGGCGGGCGCGGGACGGAACGGAGCAGAGCGAGTTCTGGGCCGGCTGGGTCCGGGCGGAGCGCCGGCACTTCGCCGAAGACCCTTCTCGGCCGTTCGCCGATCTGCTGATTCGGCCGGGAGACATGGGCTACGAGGTGCTGACGGGACCTGCGACGACTCCCGGAACGAGGTCCTCACTCACTCAGGGTGACGGGCCATCCGCAATGTGCTGAACCTGTGAAGGCGGCTGTCCGAGAAGCGCCCCGAGTGCCCCAACTCGGCTTGACCGAGGGGCCGTACAGGTCTTACGTTCTCAATGTGCGGTCATCAGTCACCGCCCGTCTACGCGAAGCCCCCGGTTGTTCCCCCGTGATCGGGGGCTTCGTTCTGCCCTCTTCCGGTCCTTCCGGGATGCACGGGACACGATTCCTTCACCCTCGGTGACCGTCTGCGACGCACCTCGTCCGCTCCCACCTCGCCCGACGAGCACGGCGGCACCCTTCGATGGGCGACCGACCCGCAGGTACGATGCCCAGGGTGCGACCTTCGGACGGCTGCAGCAACGCGCCGGCGCAACTCCCGTCCGCTGCACAGCGGTTCGACGAAGGCTGCCGACGGGCACCGGCCCGTTCGGTTTCCAACGGGGGCACGGTTTGTGGGGGACGTGATGGACTTCGGCTCGCGGGGCCCCGAGGCTCCGGCCGACCTCGCCTGGCTGCGAGGCGTGGACGCCTACACGATGGGCGCCTATCCGCAGGCGGAGGAGGAGTTCCGCGCCGCGGTGCGGATGGATCCCGGGATGGCCGACGGCTGGCTCGGGCTGCACGCGCTGCGGGTGGACACGACGACCGCGCTGCTGAGGATGTTCCGGCACCGGGAGCGCTTCGGGGAGCAGCGCTCGCGACACCGGCGCACCCTCAACTCCTGGTACTGGCTGGGCTGGTGGGTGCAGCCGGTGCTGGAGAGCCCGCGCGATCTGCTGCTCGCGCACGCCTCGCACTGGCTGGACGGACGCCATGTGCCCGAGCTGGACCGGGCGCTGGCGGGGCTGCCGCCGGTCGACGCGGACCACCAGGTGCGCTTCCTGCACGCCTGCCGCGCCTATCTCGTCAAGGACTGGGAGCAGTTGGTCCGGCACACCGACCCGCTGCTCGACGACGCGCTGCTGGGCATCGAGGCGGGCCTCTTCGGCGGTATGGCCCGGGTCCGGCTGGAGACGTACGGACAGGCCGAGCCGCTGCTCTCCGCCGCGCTCATGCGCTGCCGCAGCGAGCAGCCGCAGCGCAAGGAGCTGCGCTACTGGCTGGCGCGTGCCCATGAGGGCACCGGGCGCAGCGCGGCCGCGCTGCCGCTGTACCGGGCCGTGCACCGGGTCGACCCCGCCTTCATGGACACCTCCGCGCGGCTCGCGGCGATCGCCGAGGGCGACGGGTACGACGACGAGGCGAGCGACTTCGCGGCGATCGCGCTCGCCGGGATCGGACAGGACGTCCTCGACGGCGACGGGCTGGAGCCGTTCTTCGACCCCGAGGGCCGGGACCTGAAGGTCTCCGATCCCGGGCTACCGCCGCCGGGCGGGCTGCCGCCCGAGGCCGGCGACACCTTCGTACGGGAGAAGTCCGTGGTGCCGGTGCAGCCGCTGTCCCTGCCGGCCGGGCCGACGGATCCGGAGCTGCTGGAGGAGGCGCTCGCGGAGCTGGAGCGGATGGTCGGGCTGGAGCCGGTGAAGCGGCAGGTCAAGGCGTTGTCCGCGCAGCTGAACATGGCGCGGCTGCGGGCGGGCCAGGGGCTGCCGGTCCAGCCGCCGAAGCGGCACTTCGTCTTCTCCGGGCCGTCCGGGACGGGCAAGACGACCGTGGCGCGAATACTGGGCCGGGTCTTCTACGCGCTCGGGCTGCTGGGCGGCGATCATCTCGTGGAGGCGCAGCGCGCGGACCTCGTGGGCGAGTACCTCGGACAGACCGCCGTGAAGGCCAACGAGCTGATCGACTCGGCGATCGGCGGCGTGCTGTTCGTGGACGAGGCGTACTCCCTGTCCAACTCCGGGTACGGGAAGGGCGACGCGTACGGCGACGAGGCGCTGCAGGTGCTGCTGAAGCGGGCCGAGGACAACCGGGATCATCTGGTCGTGATCCTGGCGGGCTATCCGGAGGGCATGGACCGGCTGCTGGCCGCGAACCCCGGGCTGTCCTCCCGGTTCACCAGCCGGGTCGACTTCCCCTCCTACCGGCCGCTGGAGCTGACCTCCATCGGGGAGGTGCTCGCCGCGGAGAACGGGGACGTGTGGGACGAGGAGGCGCTCGACGAGCTGCGGTCCGTGTCCGGGCATGTCGTCGACCAGGGGTGGATCGACGAGCTGGGGAACGGGCGGTTTCTGCGGACGCTGTACGAGAAGAGCTGTGCCTACCGGGATCTGCGGCTGTCGGGGTATCCGACGATTCCCACGCGGGACGATCTGTCGACGTTGCGGCTGCCGGATCTCATGCAGGCGTACGGAGAGGTGTTGTCGGGGCGAGGGCCGGGGGAGGCTTCGGCGATGTGAGGCGGGGGGGTGGTCCGGGGATTCTTCTCGCCCCCGCCGCCGCCCCTACCCGCCCCACCCAGGGGCGGCGCGCCCCTTCCACCCCCGTCACAGACTCGGGGCTCCGCCCCGGACCCCGTTCGCGCAGTTCCCCGCGCCCCTGGCATACGGGCGCGGGGACAGCGTGACGCTTCAGCTCGCCAGGACCTCCTCCGGGGTCTCGCTGCCCCTTGGTTCGGTCAGGCGGACCGGATGTACCTCGCGGTGGGCCGGGTCGCGGACCTCGCCGACGATCAGTTCCAGGACGTCCTCCAGGGCGACCAGGCCCAGCACCTTGCCGGAGGAGTCCGCCACCTGGGCGAGGTGGGTGGCGGCCCGGCGCATGACGGTCAGCGCGTCGTCCAGCGGGAGTTCCGCGCGGAGGGTGGTCATGGGGCGCCAGATCTGCTGGGGGACGGCGCGGTCGGAGTCCTCCAGGTCCAGGACGTCCTTGACGTGGAGGTAGCGGCCCATGAAGGCGCCGTTCTCGGCGACCACCGGGAAGCGGGAGTAGCCCGTGCGGGCGGTCAGGGCGACGACCTGGGCGGGGGTCACCGAGGGGCCCACCGTCACCAGGGAGTCCCGCCTCAGCAGGACGTCCGTCACCGGGCGGGAGCCCAGCTCCAGCGCGTCCTCCAGGCGTTCCTGTTCCTCGGGGTCGAGCAGCCCGGCCTGGCCGGAGTCCTCCACCAGCCGCACCAGCTGGACGCTGGTGAAGACCGCCTCGACCTCGTCCTTGGGCTCGACGTGGAAGAGCTTCAGCACGAGGCGGGCACCGGCGCCGAGACCGATCGTGACCGGCTTGCACAGCCTCGCGAAGGCCACCAGCGCCGGGCTCAGCCACAGCGCCGTCTTCTCCGGCGCCGCCATCGCCAGGTTCTTCGGCAGCATCTCGCCGATCACCAGGTGCAGGAAGACGACGACGGCGAGGGCGATCACATAGCCCAGGGGGTGGATCATGCCGTGCGGCAGACGGATCGCCTCGAAGACGGGCTCCAGCAGCTTCGCCACCGTCGGCTCGGCCACCGCGCCCAGCGTCAGCGAGCAGACGGTGATGCCGAACTGGGCCGCCGCCATCATCTGGGGCAGGTTCTCCAGGCCGTAGAGGACCTGGCGGGCCCGTGTGGTCCCGAGCGGTTCGATCTGGCTGCGGCGGACCGAGACCAGGGCGAACTCGGCGCCGACGAAGAAGCCGTTGGCGAGCACGAGGAGCAGGGCGAACAGGAGTTGGAGCAAGCTCATCGGGCTGCCTCCGCGAGCGGGGCGGAGTCCGTGGCGGGGGCGGTGCGCACCAGGCGTACGCGCTCCGCCCGGTAGTGCCCGACCTGCCGCACCGCGAGCCGCCAGCCGGGCAGCTCGGCCCTGTCACCCGGCGCGGGGATACGGCCGAGGAGGTCGGCGACGAGGCCGGCGACCGTCTCGTAGGGGCCCTCCGGCACGTCGAGGCCGATGCGCTGGAGCACGTCGACCCGGCAGCTGCCGTCGGCGTCCCAGGCGAGGCGGCCGTCCTCGGGCGGGGCGGCGGCGAGTTCGGGCCGCTCGTGCCCGTCGTGCTCGTCGCGGACCTCGCCGACCAGTTCCTCGACGATGTCCTCCAGGGTCACCACCCCGGCCGTGCCACCGTACTCGTCGACGACGACGGCGATGGGCTGCTCGCTGCGCAGCCGGGCCAGGAGCGGCTGCACCGGAAGCGACTCCGGGACCAGCAGCGGGGCCTTGGCGATACGCCCGACCGGGGTGTGCAGCCGTTCGTGGGCCGGGATCGCGAGGGCGTCCTTGAGGTGGGCCATGCCGACGATCTCGTCGATCCGCTCGCGGTAGACGGGGAATCGGGAGAGGCCGGTGGCCCGGGTCAGGTTGACCACGTCCTCGGCGGTGGCCGACGACTGCAGGGCGCTGACCTTCACGCGCGGCGTCATCACGTTCTCCGCGGTCAGCTCTCCCAGGGAGAGGGTGCGGACGAAGAGATCGGCCGTGTCCTGTTCCAGCGCACCGGCCTGGGCCGAGTGCCGGGCGAGGGAGACCAGTTCGCCGGGGGTGCGGGCGGAGGCCAGCTCGTCGGTGGGTTCGACGCCGAAGGCGCGGACCAGACGGTTGGCGACCGCGTTGAGCGCGGCGATGACCGGGCGGAAGAGGCGGGAGAAGACGTGCTGGGGGCCCGCGACGAAGCGGGCGACCTGCATCGGCTTGGACACCGCCCAGTTCTTGGGCACCAGCTCGCCGATCACCATCTGCACGGCGGAGGCCAGCAGCATGCCGACGACCACGGCGATCCCGGAGACCGCGCCTTCGGGTATGCCGAGGGCGGTGAAGGGGCCGTGGAGTATCTCCGCGAGCGCCGGTTCGGCGAGCATGCCGACGACGAGGGAGGTGATGGTGATGCCGAGCTGGGTGCCGGAGAGCTGGAACGACAGCTCCTTGAGCGCGTCCACCACCTTGTGGGCCCGGCGGTCACCCTCGGCCGCGGCCTTCTCGGCCTCCGCCCGTTCGACCGTCACGAGGCCGAACTCGGCGGCCACGAAGAAGCCGTTGGCGAGGATCAGCAGGAACGCGGCTCCGAGGAGCAACAGGGGGATGATCATGCCGCCGCCTCGATGGGCCTGGAGGGGGCGGCGCAGGTACTACAGGACGATCCGTCCATCGCTGGAAGGAGTCACTCCTCGAACTAGCAGGGAGCCCCTGCCTTCCGGGGGCGGAACGGCAGAGGCGGAGGCGCGACGAAAACGCCTCCGCCAACAGATTAATCAAGACAGGGGCCACTGCGGCAGGGGCGGCGGCCCTGAGTCGGCCCTGATCTTGTTCCGGTCCTGCTCCGGGCCGTCCCCGATGTGCGCAAGCTCCGGGCCCCGATACCTGAGCAGGGTCAGTCCTGACGCTGCTCCGGCTCGGTGACCGACCGGGCCTCCACCAGCGCCCGGAGCGTCCGGGCGTCCTCGATGGCGCGCTTCTTGGCGATGCCCGGCTGGATGCCGAGTGCGGGCAGGCTGGTGCCGTCGGTGAGGTCGAGGAAGACCCAGGGGTCGCCGACCCGCAGGTTCACCTGCACGATCTCCGCCCAGCCCAGGTGCCGCCGCCCGGCGATGTTGACGACGGTCACACCGGATTCGTCGGCGACCACCCGGGGCCGGGAGAGCACACCCAGCACCCCGGCGAGCATGGCCGCCGTGAAGACGAAGCTGAGCCGCTCCCCGGGGCCGAGCGTCGGCAGCAGCAGCGCGACCACCGTGATGACCACGAAGATCGCGCCCGCGGCCGACAGCAGCACGGCGCGGGTGCGGCCCGGCCGAAAAGTGACCGGCAGGGCGGGGAGGGCGGACTGGTCCGGCATGGCGTGCGGCTCCCGGCCGTCAGAGGCGGCAGGCGTGGATGGCGGTGGTCAGGATGGCCCGCGCGCCGATGTCGTACAGATCGTCCATGATCCGCTGGGCCTCCTTGGCCGGAACCATGGCGCGGACGGCGACCCAGCCCTCGTTGTGCAGCGGCGAGACGGTCGGGGACTCCAGGCCCGGCGTGAGGGCGACGGCCTTCTCCAACTGCTCGACGCGGCAGTCGTAGTCCATCATCACGTACGTCCGGGCGACGAGGACGCCCTGGAGGCGGCGCAGGAACTGCTGCACCTTGGCCTCGTTCTCCGAGGACTCCGCGGACTCCGCGGCCGTGTCGGCACCGACACGGCGGATGACGACGGCCTCGGACTTCATGATCGGCTCGCCGAACACCTCGAGGCCCGCGTTGCGCAGGGAGGTGCCGGTCTCGACGACGTCGGCGATGACCTCGGCGACGCCCAGTTCGATGGCGGTCTCGACGGCTCCGTCGAGGTGGACCACGGAGGCGTCGATGCCGTTGTCCGCGAGGTGCCCGGCGACGATGCCCTCGTAGGAGGTGGCGACCGTCTTGCCCCTGAGGTCCTCGACGCCGTTCGCCGTTCCCGGCTTGGAGGCGAAGCGGAAGGTGGAGCGGGCGAAGCCGAGCGGGAGGATCTCCTCGGCGTTGGCGCCGGAGTCGATGAGCAGGTCCCGGCCGGTGATGCCGATGTCGAGGCGGCCGGAGGAGACGTAGATCGCGATGTCGCGGGGGCGGAGGTAGAAGAACTCCACCTCGTTGACCGGGTCGACGATCCGCAGCTCCTTGGACTCGCGGCGCTGCTGGTAGCCGGCCTCATGCAGCATCTCCCCCGCAGGTCCGGACAGGGAACCCTTGTTGGGGACGGCGATGCGCAGCATGAGGCGAGCTTCCTTCGTTCGTTCGGGAGGGGGTGCGTGAGGTGCGGTTCAGAGGTGGGCGTACACGTCGTCCAGGGAGATGCCGCGGGCGACCATCATCACCTGGACGTGGTACAGCAGCTGCGAGATCTCCTCGGCGGCCGCTTCCTTGCCCTCGTACTCGGCGGCCATCCAGACCTCGGCGGCCTCTTCGACGACCTTCTTGCCGATGGCATGGACGCCCTTGTCGACCAGCTCTGCGGTGCGGGAAGTGGCGGGGTCGCCGGTGGCGGCCTTGTGCTGGAGCTCGGTGAACAGCTCCTCGAACGTCTTCTTGGACATGGTGAGGCTCACCCTACGCGCAACCGGCCCCGCCTCAGCGCCAGGGTTCAGATACTGAGCGGAGGGTGGCCGCGGTCGCCACCGCCGCCGTCACCGCCTCGTGGCCCTTGTCCTCGTTCGAGCCCTCGATGCCGGCGCGGTCCAGGGCCTGCTCCTCGGTGTCGCAGGTCAGTACGCCCATGCCGACGGGGACGCCGGTGTCGACGGAGACCTGGGTGAGGCCCTGGGTGACGCCCTGGCACACGTACTCGAAGTGGGGGGTGCCGCCGCGGATGACGACGCCGAGGGCCACGATGGCGTCGTAGCCGCGGCCCGCGAGGACCTTGGCGACGACCGGGAGTTCCCAGCTGCCGGGGACCCGCAGGAGGGTCGGCTCGTCGATGCCCAGGTCGTGCAGGGCGCGCAGGGCGCCTTCGACGAGGCCGTCCATCACCTTCTCGTGCCACTGGGCCGCGATGACCGCGACGCGCAGGTCGCCGCAGTTGCGTACGGTCAGTTCGGGTGCGCCCTTGCCGCTCACGTTGCTCCTTGGTTCCTGGGACTGCTGTTCGTGGATCTTGCCGCTGGTTGTTACTGGTTGCCGCAGGTGGACGCCGTGGTGGTGTCCAGCCAGGGCAGGTCGTGACCCATCCGGTCGCGCTTGGTGCGCAGGTAGCGGAGGTTGTGCTCGCCCGCGCGGACCGGCATCGGTTCGCGGTCGGTGACGCGCAGGCCGTGCCGGACGAGGGCGTCGGTCTTCTCGGGGTTGTTGGTCATCAGGCGCAGGCTGCGTACGCCCAGGTCCAGGAGGATCTGCGCGCCGGCGCCGTAGTCCCGGGCGTCGGCGGGCAGGCCCAGCTCCAGGTTGGCGTCGAGGGTGTCGCGGCCGCGCTCCTGGAGTTCGTACGCGCGCAGCTTGGACAGCAGTCCGATGCCCCGGCCCTCGTGGCCGCGCAGATAGACGACGACGCCCCGGCCCTCGGCGGCGACGCGTTCGAGGGAGGTCCCCAGCTGGGGGCCGCAGTCGCAGCGCAGCGAGTGGAAGATGTCGCCGGTGAGGCATTCGGAGTGGACGCGCACGAGGACGTCCTCGCCGTCGCCGATCTCACCGTGGACGAGGGCGACGTGCTCCACGCCGTCGACGGTGGAGCGGTAGCCGTATGCCGTGAAGTCGCCGAACTCGGTGGGCAGTTGGGTCTTCGCCTCGCGCCTGACGGTGGGCTCGGCGGAGCGGCGGTAGGCGATGAGGTCCTCGATGGAGATGATCGTCAGACCGTGCTTGCGGGCGAAGGGGATCAGCTCGGGCAGGCGCAGCATCCGGCCGTCCTCGCCGGCGATCTCGACGATCGCACCGGCCGGGCGCAGACCCGCGAGGCGGGCGAGGTCGACGGCTGCCTCGGTGTGGCCGTCGCGCACGAGCACCCCGCCGGTGCGGGCGCGCAGCGGGAAGATGTGGCCGGGGCGGACGAAGTCGCCCGGCTCGGCGGTACCGGAGGCCAGGAGCTGCAGGGTGGTGGCGCGGTCGGCGGCGGAGATGCCGGTGGTGACGCCGTGCCGCGGGGCCGCGTCGACCGTGACGGTGAACGCCGTGCGCATGGACTCGGTGTTCTGCTGCACCATCTGCGGCAGTTCGAGCCGGTCCAGCTCGTCGCCCTCCATCGGGGCGCAGATCATGCCCCGGCACTCGCTCATCATGAAGGCGATGATCTCGGGAGTGGCCTTCTCGGCGGCGACGACGAGGTCGCCCTCGTTCTCGCGGTCCTCGTCGTCGACGACGACGACCGGGCGGCCGGCCGCGATGTCGGCGATGGCCTGCTCGACGGGGTCGAGCGCGAAGCTCTCGATGTCGCCGGTGCTGTACAGAATCGGCGCCGTGGTCATGCCGGGGCTCCTTCCAGAGCGGGCTTGCGCGAGCGCAGCCACCAGTCGCGCATGCCCCACAGGACGAGCGCGCCGTAGATGATGTAGACGAAACCGGAGAAGGCGTAGCCGTTGGCGAAGTTGAGCGGGACGCCCACCAGGTCGACCAGCAGCCAGGCGAACCAGAACTCGACCATGCCGCGCGCCTGGGCGTACATGGCGACGATGGTGCCGGTGAAGATGTACGCGTCCGGCCAGGGGTCCCAGGACAGGGTCGGGAACGCGGTGAACAGCGCGCCGACGGCGAGGGTGCCGAGCACGGCGCCGGCGATCAGGTAGCCGCGCTCGCGCCAGGTGGCGAAGCGCGGGGCGATGGCGCCGTCCGCCGCCTGCTTCTTCGTCCGGTTCCACTGCCACCAGCCGTACGCGGCGACGGCCATGACGATGACCTGCTTGCCGGCGCTGCCGGTCAGGTGGCCCACGAAGGCGCCGAAGAGGACGAGGCCGGAGAGGAACTGCACGGGCCAGTTCCACAGGGAGCGGATCGCGCCGAGGGCGAGGGCGATCAGGCCGAGGATGTTTCCGATCATGTCCGACCAGAGGATCTGCTGGCCGAAGGCGGTGAAGGCGACGGTGTTCAGCGAGTTCACCGTCCCGCTCCCCGGGCTCCCGCCGCCCCCTGGTCGCCCAGCAGACGCTCGACGTACTTGGCGATGACGTCGACCTCGAGGTTGACCGGGTCGCCGGGCTGCTTGCGGCCGAGCGTGGTCAGGTCGAGCGTGGTGGGGATGAGGCTGACGGTGAAGTAGTCGGGGCCTGCGTCGACGACGGTGAGGCTGATGCCGTCGACGGTGATGGAGCCCTTCTCGACGACGTACCGGGTGAGGTCCGCGGGGAGCGAGATCTTGACGATCTCCCAGTTCTCGGACGGCTTGCGCTCGATGACCTCGCCCGTGCCGTCGACATGACCCTGCACGATGTGCCCGCCGAGGCGGTCGCCGACGGCCATGGGGCGTTCGAGGTTGACGCGGGATCCGACGGTGAGTGCGCCGAGGCTGGAGCGTTGCAGGCTCTCCGCCATGACGTCGGCGGTGAACCAGTCGTCCTCGTGCTCCACGACCGTGAGACAGACGCCGTTGACGGCGATGGAGTCGCCATGGCGCGCGCCCTCGGTGACGACGGGGCCGCGCAGACGGAAGCGGGAGGAGTCGCCGAGCTTCTCGACGGCGGTGACCTCACCCAGCTCTTCGACGATTCCGGTGAACACTTCCCGGGTCCTCCTGCCTCATAGGGCACGGACTCCGGGGCTGTCGAAGACGACAGACATGAGCGGACAGCGGCACACAGGGAGCGACGCCGTGTGAAGACCCACCCCTGGCGGGGTAGGCCAAAAACAGACGGCGACGCGCACGAATGCCCGCCCGCCGCGCACTGCCTCCCATCCGGACTTTAACCGTCGGTCCAGGAATTTCACCTGGTCAACCGGCCGCTGGAAGCGACCGGGTCGCGGACTATAACCGCCGGTTCGGACTTTCACCGACCCCGGAGTGCGCTGCTTCTGGTACAGGGCCAGTGTGCCACGCCCGGTCGGCGCCCATGCGGGTGAGAACTGTGGGGTGACTCACAGGGCGTGTCGCTGGACTTCTCCAGCGGAAGCTGACCGGCTTCGGCTATCACTGACCAGGGGTCAACTTCCGCACCACCGCCCCCACTCGGAGGGGATCCGACCCCCGCCCGGAGGGGGCTCGACCCATTGACCTGCTTGGTCTAGTCCTTTTAAAGTCTGCGGTCGCGGTACCCGCCCAGAACGGCCCGGCGACGGTGACGACGGCCCTTGCCCCGTCGCCGGGTCCCCCTCACGGAGTCGGCGGGCCGCGGCCGTCTCCCCGTGCGTGGCAGCGGTGCCGTCACGCACGTGCGGGTCGTGCCGAACCCCGACAAGCTGGAGTTCGCGGGACGGCGGCCGACCGGGGCGCGACCGGGCTCGGCGCCCTGGGGCGACCTCCGGCGCGTGGAACCGGGCGCTTCGCGTCGACCCGTGTTGCCACCTGCAAAGGGGATGGACGGCATGACCACGATCCTGGTGACCGGCGGCACCGGTGTCCTCGGCCGGCCCGTGACCGACCGGCTGCGGGCGGACGGGCACGAGGTGCGGGTGCTCAGCCGGCACACGCGGCCGTACGCCGTCGATCTCGTCGTGGGCGGGAGGGGGCTGGACACCGCCGTGGCGGGGGTGGACACGATCGTGCACTGCGCGACGTCGCCGCGCGGGGGTGACGAGAAGGCGGCGGAGAACCTGATCGCGGCGGCGCGGCGGGCCGGGGTACGGCATCTGGTCTACATCTCGATCGTCGGCGTGGACCGGGTGCCGTTCGGCTACTACCGGACCAAGCTGGCCGTGGAGCGGCAGGTCGAGGAGTCGGGGCTGGACTGGACGGTCCTGCGGGCGACCCAGTTCCACGATCTGCTGGTGATGCTGTTCGAGGGGCTGTCCAAGCCGCCGGTCATGATGCTCCCCGCCGGGGTGAGCGACCAGCCCGTCGCCGTCGCCGAGGTCGCCGAGCGCCTCGCGGAGCTGGCCGTGGGCGCCCCCGCCGGCCGCGTCGACGATCTGGGCGGCCCCGAGGTCCTGACCTTCCCCCAGCTGGCCCGCGCCTACCTGGCCGCCACCGGGCGCCGCCGTCCTCTGCTGAACGTCCCGCTGTTCGGCAAGGCGTACCGGGCCTTCCGCGCCGGTGGCCACCTCGCGCCGGGGAGGGACGTGGGGAAGGGAACGTTCGGGGAGCACCTGGCGGCCCGGTTCGGGGAGGGGCAGGGGAAAAGAAAGAGGTGAGAGGGCGGAAAAGGTAGGCGGGGAAAGAGGGCCGGGGGCTTACGCCGCCGGCCGTGACGCAGGGCGCCGGCCGGCCCGCGTCACCGGGTGGGCGGTGCGAACAGTTCGTCCTGTGCGGTCTCACGGGCCATGAGCAGCGCGCCGCGCAGGACCGCCGCCCCGCCGAGGCCCCCGGCCCGCACCTCGGTCGGCAACGGGGACATCGCCGCCAGCCGCTGTCCCACTCTGACGGCCAGTTCCTCCCCACCGGCCTGTCCCACCTCACCACCGAGCACCACACACCCGGGGTCGAGCACGGCGACGACGGAGGCCGCGCCGATGGCCACGCGGTCGGCCAGGGCGTCGAGGAAACGGGCACGGTCCGGCCCGCCCGGTGACAGGCCGGGGCCGGCCGGCCGGGTGGCGGTGTCGCCCGGCCGGGGTCCGGCCGTCGCCGCCCGTACCAGCGTCGCCGCGTACGGCTCGCTCGGCACGGCCTCGGCGGTGACGCCGTGGGCCGAGGCCAGGGCCGTCACCGCCGTCGCGCCGGCCAGGGAGTGGAAGCCGCCCTCGCAGTCGGTGGCCGAGGGGACCGTGGTCGTGCCGGGGACCGGGAGGAAACCGATCTCGCCCGTGCCGCCGGAGGCGCCCCGGCGGAGGTGGCCGTCGAGGACGACGGCGGCGCCGGTGCCGAGGCCGAGCCAGAGCAGGACGAAGGTGTCACGGTCGCGGGCGGCGCCGTCCCGCTGCTCGGCGAGGGCCGCGAGGTTGGTCTCGTTCTCGACGAGGACGCGGGCCGGGAGCCGTTCACCGAGCGCGGCGACCAGCCGGCGGTGCCACGCGGGGAGGCCGCTGGAGTCGCGGAGCTCGCCCGTGGCCGGGTCGATCAGGCCGGGGGCGCCGATCGCCACCGTGTGCAGCCGGTCGGCGCCCGCCTCCTTCGCGGCACGCTCCACCAGGGCGACCGCCTGCTCCACGGCGGGCCCCGTGCCGGTGTCGTCCGCGATCGGGACCGACGCGCGCGCCAGCTCCGTACCGAGCAGGTCGGCGACGACGACGGTGACGCTCTCGGTGCGCACGTCGAGCGCGGCGAGGTGCGCGCGGTCGGCGACGATGCCGTAGAGGCGGGCGTTGGGGCCGCGCCGCTGCTCCCCCGACTCCCCCACGACCCCGATCAGCCCGGCGGCCGTGAGGCGCTCCACGAGGTCGGCGACAGTGGGCCGCGACAGGCCGGTGAGCTGCTTCAACCGCCCGGCCGTCAGCGGTCCTTCCTGCTGCAGCAGCCGCAGGGCGAGCCGGTCGTTGATGGCCCGGGCGGTACTGGGTGATGCGGGCATGCCGGGATCCTCCCAGATCTGCGGCGCCGCACGGCCGGTGGCCCTCACAGACGGCTCCCTATCTATCAGGCAGGGTTCCTGATAGTTTACGCCCCGCGACGACGCCGGGTGGGCGCAGGACATCGGGGGAACCGGAAGTCCGCGGCCCTGAGCCGCACTGCCGACGGCATCCGCAGGGGAGATCGGCGGCCGGTACGAGTTCGAGGGCCGTGACGGCCTCGGCGCTCGTCACGCGTGCCGACGACTCGGCGCGTCGAGACACAGGGAGGCGGAAGAATGAGTGTGGTGGTCCACGAGCAGCGCGAGGTGAGGCGGGCGCGGTACGCCGTGGCGGCCGTGTTCGCGGTGCACGGCGCCGTCACCGGCTCGTTCGCGACCCGCGTGCCGTGGATCCAGGACCACGCGGGGGTCAGCGCGGGCCAACTGGGCCTCGCTCTCGCCTTCCCGGCGATCGGCGCGTCCCTGGCGATGCCGTTCGCGGGCCGGATCAGTCACCGCTTCGGCGCCCGCACGGCGCTGCGCGGACTGCTCGCCCTGTGGACGCTCGCACTGATCCTGCCGTCCCTGTCACCGAATCTCTGGACGCTCTGCCTGGCGCTGTTCGTGTACGGGGCGTCGGCGGGCATGGCGGACGTCGCGATGAACGCGCTCGGCGTCGAGGTGGAGAGCCGTCTGGGTAAGTCGATCATGTCGGGCCTGCACGGGATGTGGAGCGCGGGCGCCCTCGTCGGCTCGGCGGCCGGTACCCTCGCCGCCCACCTGGGCTCGGACGCCCGGCTGCACCACGCGCTCGCGGCGGCCACGCTCACCGTCCTCGGTCTGGTCGCCTGCCGGTGGGTCCTGGACCTCAGGCCCACCGAGGACGAGGAGCCGCCACCCCGGTTCGCGCTGCCGCCGAAGTCGGCGCTGCTGATCGGCGCGGTCGGGTTCTGCGCGGTGTTCGCGGAAGGGGCGGCACTGGACTGGTCGGCGGTCTATCTGCGGGACCAGCTGGAGACCTCGGCCGGGCTCGCGGCGGCGTGCACCACCGGTTTCATGCTGACCATGGCGGTGGCCCGGCTCGCGGGCGACGCGGTGGTCGACCGTTTCGGCGCCGTCCGTACCGTACGGGCGAGCGGTGTCCTGGCCGTGCTCGGAGGGATCCTGATCGTCGTCGCGAACCAGCCGGCGGTGGCGATGGGCGGCTTCGCGCTGATGGGCCTCGGCATCGCGGTCGTCGTGCCGCTCTGCTTCGCCGCCGCGGGCCGCAGTGGGCCGAACCCCAGCCTGGCCATCGCGGGCGTCGCGACGATCACGTACACCTCCGGGCTGGTCGCGCCGAGCGCGATCGGCGGTCTGGCGGAACTGACCAGTCTGGTCGTGTCGTTCGGCCTGGTCACCGTGCTGGCGTGCGGTCTGGTCGTCTTCGCGGGGGTGCTGCGCACCAGCGACCGGGACCGGCCCCGGGTCGCCCGGACGGACTCGGCGGTCCCCGACCCGAAGCTCTGACGCGGACGTCCGCCCCTGTGTGACCCGCCGGCCCCGCGCCCCTACCCCCGCGCCGGCTCGTACGCGTACCCCGGTGAGAACGCCCCCGCGGCCGGGTCGCACCACTGGCCGTCGGCCGGGGCGCCGTTGCCTCCGCCACATCGCCGGCCGCGCCCGCGTTACCCCGTTTCGGGGACGCGACGGGCACGGCGGCGCCGGTGGCAGCCTAGGCCTGGGACCCTGCCCCCTATGGCGCAGTCGGAACAATTCACCAATTCCGTGGACCCGGTGGACTCGGTGGACGCGGTCGTCTCCCGTATGCGCGCCCTGGACGCGGTCCTCCCCGCGCAGGACGGGATCGCCGTCTTCAACCGCGTCTACCTCACCGTCACGGAAGCCATCGACCGGCGGCTGGACTCCGGCCACTTCCCCGACACCGAGGCCGCGATCACCTTGGACGTGCTCTTCGCCGAGCGGTATCTGCGGGTCGCCGAGGGCGACCGCGCGCCCGCGTGCTGGCGGCCGTTGCTGCAGTTCCGGCGCCATCCCGGCGTACGGCCGCTGCAGTTCGCCCTCTGCGGCATCAACGCGCACATCGGCCACGATCTCGCGCTGGCCGTCGTGGACACCTGTCGTACGCTCGGCTGCGAACCCGCCGATCTGGAGGACGAGTTCGAGCATGTGGGCGATGTCCTCGTGTCGCTGGAGGAGCGCGTCCGCGAGGAGCTGATGCCGGGCCCCGACCTCCTGCAGATCGCCGATCCGCTCACCCATCTGCTCGGCGCGTGGAGTCTGGAACGCGCCCGTGAGGCCACCTGGTCGGCGGCCCGCGCGCTGTGGGCGCTGCGTGGACTCCCCGATCTCGCCGAGGAGTCCGCCCTGCGCCTGGACGCCGCGGTGGGCCTGACGGGCCGCATGCTGCTGACCCCGCTGCCGGAGTGTCCCCACCCGGGCGCCCTCGACAGGTCCTAGTCCTCCGGCAGTTCGACCGGCGCGATCTCGTCGTAGACGTCCCCGGGCCCGGGGTTGGTCGCGTCGGTGGTGCCGCCGAAGTGGTGCATGACGCCCCAGACCGCGTTGAGCGCGGTCTGGATCGCGCCCTCGGCCCAGCCGGCCGTCCAGGAGATGTCGTCGCCGGCGAGGAAGATGCCCCGCTTGTCCTCGGGCAGCCGGTCCTGCATGAAGTGCGTGAACAGGCGCCGCTGGTAGCGGTAGTGGCCGGGCAGGTTCGCCTTGAACGCGCCCATGAAGTAGGGCTCGTTCTCCCAGGAGACCGTCACCGGGCTGCCGATGACGTGGCTGCGGATGTCGACGTTCGGGTAGATCTCGCCGAGCGACTTCAGCATGACCTCCATCCGCTCGTTCGCGGACAGCGGCAGCCACTTGAGGCTGTCGTCGCACCAGGTGTAGGAGAGGCAGATGACGGCCGGCTTGTCGGGACCGTCGTCGAGGAGATAGGTCCCGCGCGTCATACGGTCGGTGAGGGTCATCGACATGACGTCCCGGCCGGTGTGCTCGTCCTTGTCCAGCCAGAACGGACGGTCCACGGGGACGAACAGCTTCGAGGACTCCATGTAGTGGGTCCGCTCGATCGCCGTCCAGTGGTCGATCGGGAAGAGCGAGTCGTCGCAGGCGATCTTCGACAACAGCATCCAGGACTGGGCGGTGAAGATCGCCGCCTGGTACGTGCGGATGTCACCGTTCGCGTCCGTGACGGTGATCCGGTTGCCGGCGGTCCGGTGCAGCCGGGTCACGGCGGGCCGCGGCTCGCCGTCGACGTGCAGGGACTTCAGGGACGTGCCGTACGGCCAGTGCACGATCTTCTCGGGCTCGCGCTCCCAGAGCCGCAGCGGGAGTTGCTGGCTGCCGCCGACGATGCCGCGGTGGTGGTCGTCGGCCTCGGTGTAGACGACCCGCAGGATCTCCAGGATCGAGTTCGGGAAGTCGGTGTCCCAGCCGCCCGTGCCGAAGCCGACCTGCCCGAAGATCTCGCGGTGCCGGAAGGACTTGAAGGCCTCGGAGTCGCAGAGGAAGCCGTAGAAGGTCTGGTTGTCGAGCCGCTCGACGAGCTCGGCCCAGATCTCCCGGATGCGCGGTACGTCGCGCTCGCGCAGCGCCCGGTTCATGTCGGAGAAGTCGGCGCCCTCTTCGAGGCAGGCGTTCCAGGCGGCCGCGACGTCCCGGTAGACCTGCGGCAGGTCGTCGATCGTCTCGGCGTAGTGGGACTCGCCCTTGAGGTCGACCACGGTCGAGGGCGTGGCCTCGGCGAGGGGGTTGGGGAAGGGGCGGGTCTCCAGACCGGCGAGATCGATGTAGTGCTGGAGCGCGGTGGACGAGGGCGGGAAGCGCATCGCCCCCATCTCGGCGGTGAGCAAGAAATCGCACCCGTCGAAGCCGACCGTCCGCAGGCGCCCGCCGATCCGGTCGGCCTCGTACACGACCGGCTTGAGCCCCATCTTCATCAGCTCGTACGCCGCCACGATGCCGGACAGACCGCCGCCGATCACCGCGACCTCGGTGCCGTGCTCGGTGGCCGGGATCTGCCCCAGGCCGGCCGGGTGGGCCAGGAAGTCGTCGTACGCGTACGGGAAGTCCGGGCCGAACATGGTGATCGGCGGCTGGTGCTCGTCTGCGTGCTCGATGGCGTTGGGCACGGTGGACGTCATGGGGTACGGACTCCTAGCGGAAAAGGGGGTACGGGGGTCACCGGGGTGGGGCGGGTCTCAGACGAGGGAGCCGTAGAGGCCGGGGCGCCGGTCCTGGAGGTAGGGGTTCGTCGCGCGCGAGGCCACGAGGAAGGCGGGGTCGGCATCGGCGAGGACGAAGTCCTCCTCGCGTCCGGCGCGGGTGCGCGCGACCCCGTCGGGCCCGGCCAGCGTGGACAGCCCGACGAACTCGAACTCCCCTTCCCGGCCGACCCGGTTGACGTAGGCGACGTACATCTGGTTCTCGAAGGCACGCACCGGGATCATCGACTCGGCGACGAACTGGAACGGATGCATCTGGGCCGTCGGCACCACCAGCAGGTCGGTGCCGGCGAGGGCGTGGGCGCGGACGTTCTCCGGGAACTCCACGTCGTAGCAGATCAGGAGCCCGACGCGGAGTCCGTTCAGCTCGGCCTGGACGACGGACCGCTCGCCCGGCGTGAAGTGGTCGCGCTCGAAGCAGCCGAAGAGGTGGGTCTTGCGGTAGTTCGCGAGCCGGACACCGTCGGCACGGACGAGCTGCGCCGAGTTGAAGACCGCGTCCCCGGCCCGCTCCGGATACCCGTACGTGATCGCGACCCCGTGCCGCCCCGCGATCTCGGCGACCGCGTCGGCCGACTCCCCGTCGGCCGGCTCGGCGAGCCGCGCGATGTCGTCACCGATCGCGTACCCGGTGAGGAACATCTCCGGCGCCACCACCAGGCCCGCCCCGGCGGCCGCCGCCCGCCCCGCGGCCTCGTCGAGCACCTTCAGATTCCCGACGACCGAGCCGGGCCGACCGGAGCTCTGGAGCAGGGCGGTACGCATGCGTGTTCCTCACCGGGACAAGGGGGATCGGGGGTCACCTAGACGGTACGGTCGGCGCGCCGAACCGGACAAGCGGCGGCCGTTGCGCACCGGAGCGGCATTCGTTGCGTGTGACGCGGCGAGGACGGCGATTCGTTGCGTGCAGGGGAGGGGTCGCCCCCTCCCCTGCACGCGCCTCGGACTGCCACCCCCGCTCTACGCGCCCCTGCGCACCACCAGCACTGCCGCGGTCACCAGATACGGCACCGCGAACACGGCGAACGAGACCCCGTGGGTGGCGGACGCCCCGATCACGGCGTACGCGGCGAACACGGCCACCGTCGCCGCCTGCGTCCCCACGCTCGCCACCGAGGTCAGCGTGGCCCGCCGAGCGCCCTCGATCCGGTCCTGCAAGCGCGCGTCGGCGAGCACATCGACCAGCTGGAAGCCACCGAAGGCGACGGCCACCAGCCCGATCCCGGCCGGCGTCCCCATCAGCGCCCCCACGGCCAGCGCGGCCGCCGAGCCCGCCAGCACCACCCCCAGCCCGGCCCTGCTCAACCGCTCCCCCACCCCGGTCAGCAGGCTGCCGATCGCCGGCCCCGCCCAGATGACCAGCAGCAGATACGGCACCGTCCGCTCGGCCACCCCCGTGTCCCGGACCAGCAACGGCGTGTACTCGTCGAGGGCGCCCCAGACCGCGCCGACGGCCGGGACGAGCAGCATCGCTCCCCGTACCGAACGGTCCCGGCGCACCTCGGCCAGCCCGGCCCGCAGGGTGGTGAGGGAGGAGGTCGCCGTGTCCGTGCCCGGTGCCGCGGCCTTCCGGTGCTCGGGGAGCCGGACGGCCACCAGCGAGGTCGACACGCAGACCAGCACGCTCGCCGCGCCCACGGCCGGATAGCCGCCCAGGTCGAGGACCGGTCCCGCCAGCCCCATCGCCGCCATCACGGCGACCATGCCGACCGCCTGGGCCCGGCCGATGACGCGCGCGTACCGGTCGGCCGCGCCGAGCCGGTCCAGTTCGTCGTAGACCAGCGCCTCCAGCGCGCCGGAGCCGAGGGCGCCGCGCACGCCCCACAGGACGAAGCCCGCGGCGAAGGCCCCGTACGACGGGACGGCCACCCACAGGGCGAAGCCGGCCGCGGTGAGCAGCGGGCCCAGCCAGAGCAGCAGCCGCCGGGAGACGGTGTCGGCCCAGGCGCCGGAGGGGACCTCCAGCAGGATCCCGGTGAGCGACCACAGGGCGAACAGGGAGGAGATCTGCCAGATTGACAGTCCGGCGTCGCTGAACAGCAGCGCGTACACCGGGTAGAGCAGCACGAAGTCGTCGAGGAACGCGTAGCCGTACAGCGTGGCCGTCAGCCGCCGGACACCGCTGGTCCGGGCATCGGGCACACGCGTGGGTGAGAGAGTCATGAGGCCTTCCCGAGGGGGCGGATCGGACGTCGTCGCTGCGGCGTCCGAGGCGGCCCTCGGGAGCGGGCACGGCTGGTGGATCAATGTCGCCAGGTCATGGCACCGATGCTAGTCCGGCGGGCCCGTCCGGCCCACCGGATATCGGGAGGTCACGTCCCGGCGGCCGCGGCCGGCGCGAACGTGGTGATCACCGCCGCGTGGTCCGACGGCCAGTCGTTGTCCTCGACGTCCGGCCAGTGGCGGGGCGTACCGCTGACATAGGTCCGGGAGTCGAGGACCGCGAGGCCCCGGTGGAGGACGAAGTCGATGCGGTCCTGGGGCTCCGGCCGGCCGCTGCCGTCCTCGTGTGCTACGTGGACCGGCGACCAGGTGTGGCCCGGCTCCCGTACGGGGTCGGGGTGGGCCTCCCGGTAGGAGTCGCGCAGGCCGGCCGTCTCGGCGGCGAGGGTGACCGGCCAGTCGACGTCCGGCCGGTCGAGGTGGGACGGGCTGTTGAAGTCGCCCACGAGGACGACCGGCACGCTGTCGTCGATCCGGCGCAGGCAGTCCCGCAGCTGGGCGAGCCGCACCTCCTCGTGCGCGATCAGCTGGGGGGCCTCCAGCCCGTCGAAGGCGGCCTCGTAGGGCCCGTAGGGCGTGTAGTCCAGGTGGACGGTCCAGATGTCCACCTCGGAGCCGGAGTCGGTTCTGATGCGGACTCCCGCCGCCCCGTAGAAGCCGACGTCGGGGTCGCCGAAGCGGGCCGTGATCGGGTGGCGGCTGATGATGCCGAGGTTGTCGCCGGCCCGGTGGTGGTGCCAGCCGAGGGCCTCGGCGAGTTCCTGGGCGGCGGTGCCGCGGGTCTCCTGGAGGCCGACCACGTCGGCGCCGGTCTCGGTGATGACCTTGAGCTGTTTGGCGCGGTGGTCGCGCACCCTGGTGCCGCCGTGCCAGAGGTTCCAGGTCATCACCCGCAGGGTCGGTCCGTCGGGGGCGACCAGCCGGCGCAGGCTCGCCGGGGTCTCGGACTCCAGGGTCTCCCGTACGGTCCGCCCCGGGGCCTCGTCGATCGGGGCGAGCGAGGGCACGGCGAGGACCACGCAGCCCGCCGCCTCGGCCGAGGCGACTCCGGTGCCGGTGTCCTCGACGGCCACGCACGCGGCGGGCTCGACGCCGAGGGCACGGCAGGCGGCGAGGTAGGGGTCGGGGGCCGGCTTGGTGTGCTCGGTGTCGTCGGCGGTGACCGAGACGGCGAACAGGTCGCGGCCGAGGGCGTCGAGGACGGTGTCGGCGACGGCACGCGGGGAGGCGGTGACCAGGGCGGTGGGGACGCCCTCGCGGGCCAGGGCCCGCAGCAGCTCCAGCGCGCCCGGGCGGGGCACGATGCCGGTGCGGACCCGGTCGGCGAACTCCCGGTGCAGGTCGGCGGCGAGTCCGTCCGACGGTGCTCCGGTGATGCCGGCGAGCCAGGCGGCGGTGTGCTCGACCGGGCGGCCGAGGACGTCCGGCTGGTCGGCCTCGGTCAGCGCGCGACCGAGGCCGGCGGCCACCTCCTCCACCGCGTCCCACCAGAGCCGCTCGGTGTCGACGAGCGTGCCGTCCATGTCGAACAGGGCGGCCTGGAGCGGCAGTCGGGACAAGGGTCTCTCTTTCCGTGGGGGTGTCGGACGGTGCCCGGCCGTGGGGGCCGGGCGGGGGTGGTCAGCGGGAGGCACGGGCGGCGACCAGCACCGGCCGCTCGGGGAGGCTGACGGTGACGGCCGCGCCGGCGCCGAGGGTCGCCGCCTCGTGCGTGGGCAGGTCGGCCTTGACCTCGCTGCCGTCGGCGAGCCGCACGGTGAGGCGGGTGGCGGCGCCGAGGAACGCGGTGGCGACCACCCGGGCGTCACCTGTGTCGTCCGCCCGTACGCCGACCGCCTCCGGCCGCAGGAGCACGTCCACCTCCGTGGCGGCCGGCGCCGCCCCGTCCACGGGCAGCCGCCGGCCCAGCACCTCGACCGTCGTGCCGGCCAGCCGGCCCGGGATGCGGCTCATCGTGCCGACGAACTCGGCGACGAAGGCGGTGGCGGGGCGGCCGTACAACTCGACGGGGGCCGCGCACTGTTCGAGCCGTCCGGCGTGCATGACGGCGACCCGGTCGGCCATGGACAGCGCCTCCTCCTGGTCGTGCGTGACGAACAGGGTGGTGATGCCCAGCTCCTGCTGGAGCCGGCGGATCTCCTCACGGAGCGTGAGCCGCACCTTGGCGTCGAGGGCGGAGAGCGGTTCGTCGAGCAGCAGCACCCGGGGCCGCAGGGCGAGGGCCCGGGCGAGGGCGACGCGCTGCTGCTGGCCGCCGGAGAGCTGGTGGGGGTACTGGGCGCCCTTGTCGGCGAGGCCCACGAGGTCGAGCAACTCGGCGGCCCGGGAGCGCCGTTCGGAGTTGCGCACCTTGCGCATGCGCAGTCCGAAGGCCACGTTGTCGAGGGCGCTGAGGTGCGGGAAGAGGCTGTACGACTGGAAGACCATCCCGGCGTCGCGCCGGTGGGCCGGGACGCGGGTGACGTCCTCGCCGTCGACCAGCACCTCGCCGGAGTCGGGATGCTCGAAGCCGGCGAGCATCCGCAGCGCGGTGGTCTTGCCGCAGCCGGACGGGCCCAGCAGCGCGAGCAGTTCACCGGGCCGGACGGCCAGGTCGAGTCCGTCGAGGGCCACGGTCGCACCGAACTCCCGGCGCAGGCCCCGGAATTCGACGGTGGCGGCGGTGTCGGTCGCTGTTGTCTCAAGCACGGTCATCGTTCATCCCCGGGAGGCGGAAGCGGTTGGGGTGCGTCCGCCGAAGGAGGCGAGCGCGAGGAGCATGGCCCAGGTGACGAGCAGGCTGAGCACCGAGACGGCGACCGAGAGCTGGGCCTGCGAGCCGCTGACGTTGACGATCCACACGGCGAACGGCCGGAAGCCCAGCAGCTGGGCGACGGTGAACTCGCCGAGCACGAGCGCCAGGGTGAGGAACGCGGAGTTGAGCAGGGCCCCGCGCAGATTGGGCAGCACGGCCCGCACCAGTGCCTGCGGCCAGCTCGCCCCGCAGCTGCGCGCTGCCTCGACGAGGGTGGGTACGTCCATGGCGCGCAGGCCCGCGTCCAGCGCCCGGTACACGAAGGGCAGCGCCATCACGACGTAGGCGAGGACCAGCACCACGGGGAAGTCGGGGTTCTGGATCGCCACGAAGGTCTGGAACAGCGGGGTCCTGGAGAGGTGTTCGGGTCCCCACTTGAGCACGGTGCCGAGCCCGGCGACGAACGCGATCGGCGGCACCACCAGAGGCAGGGAGCACACGACCTCCACCACGGGCCGCAGCCTCGGCGCGCCGAGCCGCAGCGCGACCATGGCGGGCACCATCAGCAGCAGGACGACGGCGATGGTCGCGGCGGCCAGCTCCAGTGAGAGCAGCAGGCTGGAGACGAAGCCGTCGGTGCCGAGGATCTGGCCGTAGGCCTCGAAGGTGATCCCCTCGCCCGGCACGTCGACCGTGAAGACCACGGAGGCGGCGAGCGGGACGAGGAAGTACAGCCCGGCGAGGGCGAGGACGAGCGGGCGCCAGAGGGCGGTGCGCCGCGTGGCCGGGCGCCCGGGGTTCAGGCCAGCCATCGCGCACTCCGTCGTTGCAGGGGCAGATACACGGCCATGACCAGCCCGGCGATCAGGACCATGTCGAGGCTGAGGGCGAGCGCCACGTTCTCCTGGCCGACCAGGACGTTGCCGGAGATGGCGTCGGCGATCTGCAGGGTGACCAGCGGGATGGAGCTGCCCACCATGGCCGCGGCGGTGGCGTACGCGGCGAAGGCGCTGCCGAACAGCAGCACGAGTCCGCCGAGCAGCGAGGGCGCGAGCACGGGCAGGGCGACGTGGATCCAGTACTGCAGCCCGGTGGCGCCGTTGTTCCGCGCGGCCTCCCGCCACTGGACGCGCAGTCCGTCGAGGGCGGGGGTGATGGTGAGGACCATCAGCGGGATCAGGAAGTACAGGTAGACGATGACCAGGCCCCAGAAGCTGTAGAGGTCCCAGCCCTTGTCCGTCAGCCCCAGCCGCCTGGTCAGGACACCGGCGTTGCCGAGGGTGGCGACGAAGGCGAAGGCGAGCGGGACACCGCCGAAGTTGGCGAGCACCCCGGAGGCGGTGAGGACCGCCTCGCGCAGTGCCGGGAAGCGGGAGGTCACCACGGCCTGGGCGAGCGGCAGCCCGAGGAGGGCCGCGAGGCCGGCCGAGACGGCGGACAGCTTCACACTGCCGAGCATGGCCGTGAGGTAGGCCCCCTGCACGGAGGCCGTCATGTTCGCCGTGGTGTACGAGGTGGCGCCGGTCGCCTGGTCCTTGACGGTGAACGCGCCGTTCAGCATGGCGAGTGCGGGCAGTCCGAAGGCGACCGCGACGAAGGCCAGCAGCGGCAGCACGGCGAGCCAGCCGCCGGGGCGGGGCCGCCGCTTCACGGAAGCGGCGGCCACCAGTGCCGTGTCGGCCTCGGTGACGACGGCGGTCACCCGGAGACCGCCTTGGCCCAGCCCTGTCCGAGCGCGTCCTTGGCCTTGGTCTGCTGGTCCTCGGTCGGGAACTCGGGCGTGCCGGACACCTTCGGCAGCTTGGCCGCGGCCGTCGCGTCCAGCGTGCCGGCCTTCTCCATGGCGGGCATCAGGGCCGGGCGGGCGTATCCGGCGAGCCACAGGTTCTGGCCCTCGGCGCTGTAGAGGTACTCCTGCCAGAGGCGGGCGGCGGCCGGGTGGGGCGCGTCCTTGTTGATGGCCTGGGAGTAGTACTGGGAGAACTTGCCGTCCTCGGGAACGACCACCTTCCAGTCGACGCCCTTGGACTTGAACTCGTCGGCGTACCCGGCGTTCAGGTAGTCCCAGTCGATGCTGATGGGCGTCTCGCCCTTCTCGACGGTGGCCGGCGTCGACTCGACGGGCGTGTAGTTGCCGTTCTTCTTCAGCTTGGCGAAGAAGTCCAGGCCGGGCTGGATGTCGTCGAACGATCCGCCGCTCGCCAGCGAGGCCGCCCAGACGCCGCCGAAGGCGGAGCCGGACTTGGTGGGGTTGCCGTTGAGGGCGACCTGTCCCTTGTACTGCGGCTTCAGCAGGTCGGCGAAGGTCTGCGGACACGCCTTCACGCGCTTGGCGTCGCAGCCGATGGAGATGTAGCCGCCGTAGTCGTTGTACCACTGGGCCTTCGGGTCCTTCTGGCCCTCGGGGATGTCGGCGAAGGAGGCCACCTCGTACGGCGCGAGCAGCCCCTGCTGGGCGGCGCTCAGCGCGAAGGAGCTGCCCAGGTCGAGCACGTCGGGCGCCCGGTCCTGGCCCTTGCGCGAGGTGACGGCGTTGATCTCGTCCTGGCTGGCCCCGTCCGGGTTCTCGACCTCGATCTTGATCCCGTACTTCTTCTGGAACCCGTCGATCAGGGCGCCGTAGTTGGCCCAGTCGCGGGGCAGGGCGATCGCGTTGAGCTTGCCCTCCTTCTTGGCCGCCGCGACCAGCGCGTCCATGCCGCCGAAGTCCTTGGCCGAGGTCGCGGTGGCCGCGTTGACGCCGTCGTCGGTGGTCGCGGCCTCGGGGGCCGCGCCGCAGGCGGTGAGGGTGAGTGCGGCGGCGACGGCGAGGCCGCCGCCGATCACGGCGGATCTTGTCAGGAAGAGGGTCACGAGCTCTCCAGGGGTACGCGCAGCGGAACGATCTGGGTGGAGCACTTGTCTGAACAAGTTGGCCTCATTACGTCCGCGCTTCATATCACGCAGGTAAACTCCCGCGAAATACTCGTGCACGTTTTCCCGCACAATCACTGGCCGCGCGCGGTGTTCGCCGGTTTCTGTCAAGGCTCGCTAGGCTGGGCGCGCTGTGCACAGAAGGCGACCGGACGAGCGGAGGGGGAGCATGGCGGCGCGACACGAGGAGATCGCCGAGGAGCTGCGGCGGGCGATCGACCGTGAGGACTACACGGTGGGGAGTCTGCTGCCGCCGGAGACCGAACTCGCGGCCCGCTACGGCGTCTCGCGCGGCACCGTCCGGCAGGCGGTGGCGACGCTGACCGCCGAGGGCCTCATCGGCTCACGCCAGGGCGCCCGGCGGGTGGTCCTGGCCGGCCGCCGCAGCCAGAGCTTCGCGGAGCTGCGCAGCTTCGCCCAGTGGGCGCGCGCGATGGGCCGCGAGGCGACGGGCCGGGTGGTGGTCCAGGAGTACCGGACCGCCACCGCCGAGGACCGCGTACGCCTCCAGGTCGCCCCGGGCGCCCGCCTCCTGCACGTCCTGCGTCTGCGCGGGCTCGACGGCCGGCCCGTCCTGTTGGAGCGCACGGTCTACGCCGACTGGATCTCCCCCGCCGTCGAGCCGATCGAGGCGGACTGCCCCTCGGTGACCCAGCGCCTGCTCGACGACACGGGTCTGGTCTTCGCCTACGGCGAGCACGTCATCGACGCCGTGGCCGCCGGTGCCCAGGACGCCGAGTTCCTGGCCGTGCGCCGGACGAGCCCGCTCCTGCGGGTCCGGCGTGTCACCACCACCCGTGAGGGCCGGCCGGTGGAGTGGTCCGACGACCGCTACCGCCCGGACGCGGTGAGCTTCAGCGTGCACAACTCGATAGGCAACAACGCGCTGGCGCGGAAGACCGCGGCCCCCTGAGGGGCCCGGCCTCTCAGGCGGGCGACCCGGAGGAGAACCGCCGCAGCAGGGGCGACAGCACGAGCACGGACTTGGTCCGCTCGACGAACGGCTCCCCGGCGATCCGCTCCAGCACCCGCTCGAAGTGCCGCATGTCCGAGGCGAAGACCTGCACCACGGCATCGGCCTCACCGGTGACGGTCGACGCGGCGACGACCTCCTGATACCGCTCCAGCCCCCGCTGGATCGTCTCCGGCGAGGTGTTCCGACGGCAGTAGATCTCGACGAACCCCTCGGTCTCCCAGCCGAGCGCGGCGGGGTCGACCCGGACCGTGAAGCCGGTGATCGCCCCGGTCGCCCGGAGCCGGTCCACCCGCCGTTTCACCGCGGGCGCGGACAGCCCGACGAGCTGGCCGATGTCGGAGTAGGAACGGCGGGCGTCCTCGGCGAGGGCGTGCACGATGCGTTCGTCGAGAGGGTTCAGCACTGCGGGTGGATCACTTCTCTGGAGTCGACGGGGACGAGGGAGCCGATGGGGACGGCGGAGTCGAAGGGGCCGGGGCCGCCGCGAGACGCGAGCGGCGGTAGCCGTAACTGAAGTAGAACACGAGCCCGGCGGCCATCCAGACGCCGAAGACGACCCAGGTGACGGTGTCGAGGCTGCCCATCATCCAGACGCAGAACGCCAGTCCCAGCGCGGGCAGCACCGGCGACAGCGGCACCCGGAACGTCCGGGGCATGTCCGGACGAGTCCGCCGCAGCACCACGACGGCCACGTTGACCAGCGCGAACGCGAACAACGTACCGATGCTCGTGGCATCCGCGAGCTGCCCCAGCGGAATGGCGGCGGCGAGCACACCGCAGAACAGCGACACGATCACGGTGTTGACGCGCGGCGTCCCGGTCCTCGGGTGCACACGGGAGAACACCTGGGGCACGAGCCCGTCCCGGGACATGGCGAACAGGATCCGGGTCTGCCCGTACAGCACGGTCAGCACCACGCTCGCGATGGCGATGACGGCCCCGGCCGCCAGCAGCGTCCCCCAGAACGCGTCCCCGGTGACGTCCTTCATGATCCCGGCGAGCGCGGCCTCCGACTCGCCGAACCCCTCCCAGGGCCGCGCGCCGATCGCGACGGCGGCGACCAGCACGTACAGCGCGGTGACGATGAGCAGCGACAGCATGATCGCGCGCGGCAGGTCCCGCTGTGCGTTCTTCGCCTCCTCACCGGCGGTCGAGGCCGCGTCGAACCCGATGTAGGAGAAGAACAGCGTCGCCCCGGCCGCGCTGACGCCCGCCATGCCGAGCGGCATGAAGTTCTCGTAGTTGCCGGACCGGAAGCCCTGCACGCCGATGAGGCAGAACAGCAGCAGGGCGGCGATCTTCACCACGACCATGATCGTGTTGGCGCGGGCGGACTCACGGGCCCCGCCCAGCAGGAACGCCATCGCGAGCAGGACGACGATCAGCGCGGGCAGGTTGAAGACGCCCCCGTCCCCGGGCGGCGCGGACAGCGCGTCCGGGATGGTCACGCCGATCGTCCCGTCCAGCAGCTCGTTGAGGTACTCGCCCCAGCCGACCGCGACGGCCGCCACCGACACCCCGTACTCCAGCACCAGACACCAGCCGCAGACCCAGGCCACCAGCTCGCCCATCGTCGCATACGTGTACGAGTACGAGGATCCGGAGACCGGGATCGTGCCGGCCAGCTCCGCGTACGACAGGGCGGAGAACAGCGCGGTGAGCCCGGCTATCACGAAGGAGAGGGTGACGGCGGGCCCGGCCTTGGGGACGGCCTCGCCCAGGACGACGAAGATGCCGGTGCCGAGCGTGGCCCCGATGCTGATCATCGTCAGCTGCCACAGTCCGAGCGACCGCCGCAGCGACCCGCCCTCACCCTGCCCGCCCTCCGCGACCAGGCGTTCCACGGGCTTGCGGCGCATCAGCCGCGCCCCGACGCCACCGGACGGCGGGGCCGGCTGATTCTCATGCTGCGGGGGTGCGCCTTGGTCGAGCACGCGTGGCTCCTTCATCGCTGCCGGTCAGGGCGGGTGAGGACCGCCGGCACCGAACAGCAGGGGGCCACCGAGCAGGAGTCCCCGCCACGCCACGTACAGCGCTTGACCCTATGAGTCAGACCTTCACATGCGTAATGCGGCAACCTTGCGCGCCGACGCAAGATCGTTGCGTTACCGGCGGGTGCGCGAAGCTTCGTTGCACGGCCGGTTCCGACTCCTGTGCGCCTTCCGGATCACGCGCCTCGGAGGCTAGCTCCAGCTGGCGTGCAGCGGCTTGCCCTCCGCGTAACCGGCCGCGCTCTGGATGCCCACCACGGCCCGCTCCGCGAACTCCTCCAGGGATCCCGCCCCCGCGTACGTGCACGAGGACCGCACCCCCGCGATCACCGAGTCGATCAGGTCCTCGACACCCGGCCGCGCCGGGTCCAGGAACATCCGCGACGTCGAGATGCCCTCCTCGAACAGCGCCTTGCGCGCCCGGTCGTACGCCGACTCCTCGCTGGTGCGGTTGCGCACGGCCCGTGCGGACGCCATCCCGAAGGACTCCTTGTAGAGCCGCCCGCTCGCGTCCTGCTGCAGGTCGCCCGGCGACTCGTACGTGCCCGCGAACCACGACCCGATCATCACGTTCGACGCACCGGCCGCCAGCGCCATGGCGACATCGCGGGGGTGCCGCACTCCGCCGTCGGCCCACACGTGCTTGCCGTACTTCTTCGCCTCGGCCGCGCACTCCAGGACGGCGGAGAACTGCGGCCGCCCGACCCCGGTCATCATCCGGGTGGTGCACATCGCGCCGGGTCCGACACCGACCTTGACGATGTCCGCGCCGGCCTCGATCAGGTCGCGCACCCCCTCGGCGGCGACGATGTTGCCGGCCACGATCGGCACCCGGGGGTCGAGATCGCGCACCAGCTTGATCGCGTTGATCATCGACTCCTGGTGGCCGTGCGCGGTGTCGATGACCAGCGTGTCGACGCCCGCGTCGAGCAGTTCCTCGGCCTTGCCCACGAAGTCGCCGTTGACCCCGACGGCGGCGGCGACGCGGAGCTTGCCCTTCGCGTCGACGGCGGGGGTGTACAGCGTGGCGCGGAGCGCGCCCTTGCGGGTGAGGATGCCGGCGAGGCGGCCGTCCTTGTCGACGGCGGGCGCGTAGCGGCGGTTGGCCGCGTCGAGGCGGTTGAAGGCCTCGCGCGGGTCGATGTCGGCGTCCAGGAGCAACAGGTCCCGGGACATGACGACTTCGAGCTGGGTGAAGCGGTCGACGCCGGTCAGATCCGCGTCGGTGACGACACCGACGGGCCGGAGCGCCTCGTCGACGACGACGCCCGCGTTGTGCGCCCGCTTCGGCAGCAGGGCCAGCGCGTCGGCGACCGTCTGGTGCGGGTTCAGCACGATGGGGGTGTCGAGGACGAGGTGGCGGCTCTTGACCCAGGAGATGACGTCGGTGACGACCTCGTTGGGGATGTCCTGCGGGACGACCACCAGGCCACCGCGGCGGGCCACCGTCTCGGCCATGCGACGGCCGGCGATGGCGGTCATGTTGGCGACGACGAGCGGGATGGTGGTGCCCGTGCCGTCCGGGGAGGCCAGGTCCACTCCCTGCCGTGATCCGACGGCGCTGCGGCTGGGGACCATGAAGACGTCGTCGTACGTCAGGTCGTACGGGGGCTGGATGTCATTGAGGAAACGCACGTGCCGCACATCCCGGTCGATCAGAGGTGACCCCCTGACAGGACCGTCAGGGGGAAGAGCACGTACCTCATTGTCCCATGTCGGCGGGTGCGAACGGCCCCGACGGATCGTCCAGAGGGGCGGTGGGCGGCCTGGGAGGATCCTCCGAGAGCGCGCACGATCCGCCGGATCGCCACGGGTGCCGGCTCACCACGGGTGCCGCCGCGTACCTCCGGCCGCGCGCCCGCCGGAGCCCGGTGGTGCGCACCACCCCACGGGCGTCCGCGGGGCGCCCCGTCAGACCCCGTCGGGGTCCGCCCGGTTGAGTGCCGGCCGGGGCGTCTGCCCGGCCGTCAGCAGGTAGTCCGCCGCCGAGGTGTCGGTGACGAGGCTGGTCACCAGCCCCGACCGCAGCACCGCGTCGATCGCGGCCGCCTTGCGCTGCCCGCCCGCGATCGCGACGACCTCGGGGATACGGCGGAGCTGGTCGGCCTTGACCGTGATGCACCGCTCGCCCAGGTCGCGCCCGACGCGGCGGCCCTCGGCGTCGAAGAGATGCGCGGACATCTCCGCGGCGACACCGAGGGAGGCGTAGTGGCCGCGCTCCTCGTCGCTGAGCATGTCGTGCACCGTGGAGATGCCCGCCTCCCACGAGCCGATGGAGACACAGGCGACGGTGACCTTGTCGAAGTACTCGAAGGCCCGCGCGATGCCGGTCTGGTGGCGCAGCGCGCTGGCGGTCGCCGCGTCCGGGAGCAGCATCGGCGCGTAGATGGGGTGGGCGTCGCCGCCCGACACCTGCGCGGCCCGCCGGACCGCCTCGACCGAGCCGCGCTCGGCCGTCCCGGCGTCGTAGACCCCCGTCAGCTGCACCACCGTGCAGGGCGGCAGCCGGTCGAGGGCGGCCGCCATGTGGATGGTGGAGCGGCCCCAGGCGAGGCCGAGGATGGCGCCCTCGTCCACCAGCTCGCCGAGCAGATCCGCGGCGACCTCGCCGAGGTTCTCCGGGTCGGTCGTCTCCTCGGCCTCCGCCGGGGACTCCACGACCACGGCGTGCCGCAGGCCGTAGCGGGCGCGCAGCGCGTCGGAGCGCTCCGCGTCCAGCTCCGCGGGGACGCGGATCTCGATGCGTACGAGATCCCGTTCGAGGGCGGTCTCCAGGACCCGGGCCACCTTGAAGCGGCTCACGCCGAACTCCTCGGCGATCTGGATCTTGGACTTCCCCTCTAGGTAGAAACGGCGTGCCATGGCCGCCGCCTGAACCAGCTCAGCGGGTCCCATCCGCATGGCTGACCGGCCCGCCGACATACCCGACACGGTCATCTCCTCACTGCTCTTCACACATGGATACGCCGTTCATCCTTGCAGATCCGACGTTTTCGATCAGCCCGAAGGAATGTCGTTCACGTTCCCTTGGCCCTCTATACGCACGACATGCCACGCCCGCCTCGACGTTCGCACGGTCGTGCGAACGTAATTCAGTGGCCGCAGGCCCAGCCCGCGGTCGCCGTCGTGGCCTCCGCCTGCGCCCGCAGTGCGCGCACCGCCTCGGCCGGGTCGTCCGCCCCGTACACCGCGGAACCGGCGACGAAGACGTCCGCGCCCGCCTCGGCGCAGCGCTCGATGGTGGACGCGGAGACACCGCCGTCGACCTGGAGCCACAGGTCGAGCCCGTGCTTGCTGATCAACTCGCGGGTCCGGCGAATCTTGGGGAGCATGATGTCGAGAAAGGCCTGGCCTCCGAAGCCCGGTTCGACCGTCATGATCAGCACCATGTCGAGTTCGGGCAGCAGATCCTCGAACGGCTCGATCGGCGTCGCGGGCCTGAGCGCCATGGAGGCCCTGGCTCCCTTGGCCCGGATCTCGCGGGCGAGCCGCACCGGTGCGGCGGCCGCCTCGGCGTGGAAGGTGACGGAACCCGCACCCGCTTCCACGTACTGGGGCGCCCACCGATCGGGGGCCTCGATCATCAGATGACAGTCCAGCGGCGTCTCCGTCGCACGGGCCAGGGACTCTACGACCGGCACACCGAGCGTGAGGTTCGGCACGAAATGGTTGTCCATCACGTCCACATGGAGCCAGTCGGCGCCTTCGACCGCCTTCGCCTCGTCGGCGAGACGGGCGAAGTCGGCGGACAGGATGCTGGGGTTGATCTGCGCGGCCATGGGCCAAGCCTGCCATGCCCTCCGGGGGTTGCGGGCATCGGTACCGGGTGGGGACGGTGGTATTTCGGCTGCGAGCCGTCCGTGGTTGCTCGCGCCGTTCCCCGCGCCCCTCAGGGGACGCACTTGCGGAGGTGGTCATGACAGGCGACCGGGGCATCGGGCATCTCGTCTGCGGACGGCGGGCCAAGTGGGTCGTGCTGGGGCTGTGGCTGGTGGTGCTGTTCGTGGTGGCGCCGTTCGCCACGAAGCTCACCGACGCGCAGGACAACGACGCGGCCTCGTGGTTGCCGGGCTCGGCCGAGTCGACGCAGGTCCTGGAGATCTCCGAGGGCTTCCGGCCCGAACAGATCCCGGCGGTCGTCGTCTACGCCCGGGAGAGCGGCCTGACCGCCGAGGACCGGTCGGCGATCGAGGCGGACGTGCGGGACCTCAAGCGGCTCACCGCCCACGGGATCATCGGCGCACAGACCCGGGGGCCCGTCTACGACCGTGCCGCCGACCCGCGGGCGGCCCAGGTCTTCGTGCCGATCACGATGGACGAGAAGGGCTGGGAGCGGATCGCGCCCGCGGTCGACTCGATCCGGGACACCGCGGGGCAGGGTGCTGAGGGCGGTGACGGGCTCGCCGTGCACATCACGGGTCCGGGCGGTACGTCCGCCGACTTCTCCGAGGCGTTCGAGGGCATCGACTCCACCCTGCTGATGTCCGCGATGGCCGTCGTCATCGTGATGCTGCTGCTCACCTACCGCAGTCCGACCCTCATCCTGGTCCCCCTGATCGGGGTCATCGCCGCCCTGTTCACGGCCCAGGCCCTGATCTACCTGCTGGCGGAACACACCGGGTTGACCGTGAACGGCCAGAGCGCGGGCATCCTCACCGTCCTCGTCTTCGGCGCGGGCACCGACTACGCCCTGCTGCTCGTGGCCCGCTACCGCGAGGAACTGCGCCGTCACGAGGACCGCCACGAGGCGATGGCCCTCGCCCTGCACCGGGCGGGCCCGGCGGTGCTGGCGTCCGGCGCGACGGTCGTCCTGAGCATGCTGGTGCTGCTGGCCGCCGAGATGAACTCGACGAGCGGGCTGGGCCCGGTGGCGGCCATCGGCGTCGCGGTCGCCCTGCTCGCGATGATGACGCTGTTCCCAGCCCTGCTGGTGATCTTCGGCCGCTGGATCTTCTGGCCGGTGATTCCGCACCTCGGCAGCGCCGACCCGACCGAGCACGGCGTGTGGGCCCGCATGGGCCGCCGCTTCTCCCGTCGGCCCCGCACGGTCTGGGTCGCCACGGCGGCCGCCCTGGCCCTGTGCTCGCTGGGTCTGCTCCAGCTGCGCGCGGAAGGCATCGGCAACGCGGACGCCTTCACCGGGAAACCGGACTCGATCGTCGGCCAGGAGGTCTCGGCGCAGTACTTCCCGGCCGGCAGCGGCGACCCTCTCGTGGTCGTCAGCAACCAGGCGCAGGCCCGGGAGGTGGGCCGCGCGGTCGCCGACACGGAAGGTGTCGTGGCGGACTCCCTCGGCCTGCCCCCCGGCACGAAGCCCGCCCACGAGGGCCGGGTCCTCTTCGAGGCCACCATGTCCGACCCCGCCGACAGCGAGGCCGCGAAGCAGACCGTGGAACGGGTCCGCGACGCCGTCCACGAGGTGCCGGACGCCGACGCCCAGGTCGGCGGCGGTACGGCGGCCCTGCTGGACATGGACGAGGCGACGACCCACGACAACATCCTGATCATCCCGCTCGTGCTGGTCGTGGTCCTGCTGATCCTCTGTGGCCTGCTCCGCGCCCTGGTCGCACCACTGCTGCTGATCGGGACGGTGATCCTGTCCTTCGCCGCCGCGCTGGGCATCAGCGCGCTCGCGTTCAGATACCTGTTCGACTACGCAGGTGAGTCGACCGACTTCCCGCTGTTCGTCTTCGTGTTCCTGGTCGCCCTGGGCATCGACTACAACATCTTCCTGACCACCCGTATCCGCGAGGAGGCCGCCCACCAGGGCACCCGCAAGGGGGTGGTGACGGGCCTGGCGGCGACCGGCGCGGTGATCACCTCGGCCGGCCTGGTCCTCGCCGGCACCTTCGCCGCCCTCGGCACCCTTCCCATGGTCGCCTTCGCCGAGATCGGCTTCGCGGTGGCCCTGGGTGTCCTCCTGGACACCTTCATCGTGCGGTCCGTGCTGGTCACAGCCCTGTTCCTGGACGTGGGACCCAAGGTGTGGTGGCCCCACCGGCTGGCCCACGAGGACGGCGCCACGACACCCCCGCCGAAGGAACCGACGGGCAGCACCGCGGGGCCGCCGGGCGGCTGACGGGTGACGGGTGACCGATGGACGCGGCTGACGGGTGACCGATGGACTCGGCTGACGGGTGACCGGCGGGCTCGGCTGACGGGCGGGGTGCTACGCGACCCGCCGGATGAGCGCCAGATACATGGCGTCCGTCCCGTGCAGATGCGGCCACAGCTGGATGTCCGGGCCCTCGCCCAGCGCCGGGACCCCCGCCAGCAGGGGCCGGGCGTCGACCAGGTCGGCCGCGCCGCCGTAACTCTTGAGCACGTCCTCGACGACCGCGCGGGTCTCGGCGAGGTGGGGCGAGCAGGTCGCGTAGCCGACGACCCCGCCGACCCGTACGGACTCCAGCGCGGTCCTCAGCAGCGCGCGCTGGAGCGGGGCGAACCCCTCCAGGTCCTCGGGTCGCCGCCGCCACCGCGCCTCGGGCCGCCGCCGCAGGGCCCCCAGCCCCGTACAGGGCACGTCCATCAGCACCCGGTCGAACGAGCCGGGCCGCCAGGGCGGACGGGTGCCGTCGGCGGCGATCACCTGGTACGGGCCCGGATTGCCGTGCAGCGCCTTCGCGACCAGCCCCGCCCGATGCGGCTGCTTCTCCGAGGCGAGCAGCACGGCCCCGCGCTCGGCGGCGAGGGCGGCGAGCAGCGCGGCCTTGCCGCCGGGCCCCGCGCAACCGTCGAGCCACGCCTTGTCGGGTCCCTCCAGCGGGGCGCCTGCGAGGGCGAGCGCCACGAGCTGGCTGCCCTCGTCCTGCACGCCCGCGCGGCCCTCCCGTACGGCGTCCACGGCACCCGGTTCCCCGCCCTCGGAGAGCCGCACGGCGTACGGCGACCAGCGCCCCGCCACCGCGGCCTCCTCCCGGAGCAGTTCCTCGGTGGTGGCCCTGCCGGGCCGTGCGACCAGCGTGACCTCGGGCCGCTCGTTGTCGGCCTCCAACAGATCCTCGATGCCGGCGCGCCCGCCGCCGAGGGAGTCCCAGAGCGCGGAGACGACCCAGCGAGGGTGCGAGTGCACGACGGCGAGGTGGTCCTCCGGATCGTCGTCGTAGGGCGGTGCGACCCGCTCCAGCCAGCCGTCGAGGTCGTGCTGGGCGATCTTGCGCAGCACGGCGTTCACGAACTTGGCCCGCCCGTCCCCGAGCACGACCCGCGCGAGGTCCACCGAGGCGGACACGGCGGCGTGGGTGGGAATCCGCGTGCCCAGCAGCTGATGCGCGCCGAGGCTCAGCACGTCGAGCACCGGCGGGTCGACCTCGCGCAGCGGCCGGTCCACGCACTGCGCGATGACCGCGTCGTACGTCCCCTGGCGGCGCAGCGTCCCGTAGACCAGCTCGGTCGCGAGCGCCGCGTCCCGCCCGTCGAACTTGTCGGGCCCCTCCTTCTCCCGCGCCCGGCGCAGCAGCGGCGGCAGAACGAGGTTCGCGTACGCGTCCCGTTCGTCGACCGCCCTGAGCGCCTCGAAGGCGAGCATGCGGACGGGGTCCTTGTGGGGACGGCGGTAGGGCTTGCCCGGCTTGCCCGGACGACGGGACTGCTCACTCACGAAAAGGTGCTCCGGATATGGGTCGAGATGCCGGGCCCAGCGTACGCCGCGGGGACGGATCGCCAGGCGTCGGCCGGGGGTGGCGGCCTGCGGTCGGGGTGCTGACGGGCTCGACGCCTCAGTCGCCGACGGACTCCCCGGCGTCGATCCGCGCCCCGCGCGCCCAGTCGGCGGCCCGCATCGGCTTCTTGCCCTGCGCCTGTACCCAGAGCAGCTCCACCGCGTACGACCCGGTCCCGACGTGGACGCTGTTCTTGCCGACGTCGAGCGCGCCCGGGGCCAGACCGGTCCGCTCGGGCACCGGCGCCACCTGGACGAGCTTGAGCCGCTCACCGCGGAACGTCGTCCAGGCGCCGGGCGCGGGCGTGCAGCCGCGGACGACCCGGTCGACGCGCAGCGCGGGCGCGGCCCAGTCGATCCGGGCGTCCTCCACGGTGATCTTCGGCGCGAGGGTGATCCCGTCGGCGGGCTGCGGCACGGCCTTGAGGGCGCCGTCCTCGATCCCGTCCATCGTGGCGGCGAGCAGCCCGGATCCCGCGAAGGCGAGCCGGGTCAGCAGATCACCGCTCGTGTCCGTCGGCCGGATCTCCTCGGTGACAGTCCCGTACACCGGCCCGGAGTCGAGCCCCTCCTCGATCAGGAAGGTGGAGGCCCCGGTGATCTCGTCCCCCGCCATGATCGAGTGCTGTACGGGTGCGGCGCCCCGCCAGGCCGGCAGCAGGGAGAAGTGCAGGTTGACCCACCCGTGGACGGGCACGTCGAGGGCGACCCGGGGCAGCAGGGCCCCGTAGGCGACGACGGGGCAGCAGTCGGGCGCGATCTCCCGGAGCCGCGCGAGGAACGCCTCGTCCCGGGGCCGGTTCGGCTTCAGCACCTCGATGCCCGCCTCCTCCGCCCGCTGCGCCACCGGGCTCGCGACCAGCCGCCGTCCCCGCCCCGCGGGCGCGTCCGGCCGCGTCACGACCGCGGCCACCTCATGCCTCCCCGACGCGAGCAGGGCGTCCAACGCGGGAACGGCGACCTCTGGGGTACCAGCGAAGACAAGCTTCATGGATGACTGACGGCCTCTCGCACGGAAGTTCGTAGGCCCCACACGCGACGACGCGGGACAACAGCCCAGTCTATGTTCCCCACCGGGCCCGACGACTGCCCGCGGCGACAGGGGCGCACCCCCACCCACGCGCCCCACGCATATGCCCCCACGCCCCCACCCCGTTACCAGCGGAGCGAATTCGCGTTGGTCAAGAAAGAGTTGACCACTACGCGCCGCATTCGCGGCATCGCCCCTTTTCAACGCCGGTTCGAGAGGCTTGTTCATGGCCGACCACGCAACCCACGACGCCCAGGCTCGGGCCAGCCTGCACTTGCTGGTGCGGGACATCGAGCGGGTCCGCCGGCAGGTGGACGCACTGCGCACCCTCACCGCCCAGTTGGGCAACGTCTACCGCCCGCGCCGCTCCGGACCCTCCACGGGCTTCGTCGTCTACGGACGCGCCCCCGCCCCGACCGTGCGCCTCGCCCAGGAGCTGCGGGACAGCGTCGAGACCCTGGTCACGGCCGCCGTGGACTTCGACCGCTCGCTCGGTTTCTCCTGGGACGCGGTGGGCTCGGCCCTCGGGGTCACCAAACAGGCCGTACACCGCCGTTACGGCGCCCGCCGCGCGGCCGCCCAGGCCGCGGCGGAAGCGGAGCGGACGGGCGATCCCCAGGGCTCCCGCACCGTCAACGTCGCCTCCGGCCTCCCCACGGTCCCCGCGGCCCGCTCGATGCCGACCCCGATCCCGGCCCCTGTGCCCGCGCACATGCCCACCCAGCCGACAGCGGGCAGCCCCACTCTCCGCGAGGACGTCAGACCCACGGCCTTCCCCGGCCCGCGCAACGGCTGACCGACGGCTGTCCGACCCCCTGCCTCCCGGTGTCCGCCGGGAGGCAGTCCCATGCCGCCGGTCCCGTGCCGTGCTGCACCACGCCCTGGCCCCCGCCTAGGGCGGCTCACCCGATGTCCGGCGGATCCACCCGAATCCGCACCCGCGCGCTCTCGCTCACCCCACGTGCCATCCGCGCCGCCTGCGCGGTCTTGAGCGCGGCGGCCAGCGCCGCCCCGCTGCCCGGCGGCACCCGGATCAGCGCCCTTTCCCATCGCTCCCCGGTCGGCGGCACCCCCGTCCGCCGCGCCCTCCCCGCCTCCGCACCCGCGGCGGACCCGGCCCCGGAGGGAGGACCGGCCATCGGGACCGGCCCCAACACCTCGGCATCCGAGGGCAGTTCGACCGCACCCAGGAAATCGGTCAGGGATTCGGCGGTCCCCGACACGGCCGCCATCCGGGACACCGGCGGGAACCCCAGCTCGGCCCGCTCGGCAAGTTCCCGCACCGCGTGCCCCACCGGATCCCACCGCACGAGCGCCTGCACGGGCCGCAGGGTCGGCTCGGCGACCACGACGACCGTGCCGCCCGCCCCCTGGTTCCGTACGAGCGCCGCCGCACCGATCCACCGCCGCAGCGCGTCCTCCCCGGCCCGCAGATCGGGCCGTCCGAGCATGGCCCAGCCGTCGAGCAGCAGAGCGGCCGCGTATCCGCCCTCGGCGACCGGCTCGGCCCCCGGCGTGCTCACGACCAGCGCGGGCGACCCCGGCACGGTGTCCAGCACGTGTTCCCGCCCGGAGGTCCGTACGGGTACGGCCGGAAAGGCGCGCCCCAGTTCCTCGGCGGTCCGCCGCGCCCCCACGACCTGCGCCCGGAGCCGGTGGCCCCCGCACTCGGGGCAGTGCCAGCCGGCCTCCTCACGCCCGCACCACCCGCACACCAGGGCCCCGGCGCCGTCCCTCGCCTCCAGCGGCCCGGCACAGTGCCGGCACCGCGCGGGCTCCCGGCACCGCGCGCAGGCCATCCGCGGCACATAGCCCCGCCGAGGGACCTGGACGAGCACGGGCCCGTCCCTGAGGCCGTCCCGCGCGACCTGCCAGGCCAGGCTGGGCAGCCGCGCCGCCCGGGCCGCCTCGTCCCGCGCGAGATCGCCGTCCCCCACGGTCCGCACCAGCGGCGCGGCGGCCCGCACCTGCTCCCGCCCGGCCACGATCGGTGCGGCCCACCCGCTCTCGACGAGCTGGGCGGCCTCGACCGTGCAGCTCCAACCGCCCAGGAGGAAGGCACACTTGTCCCGCGTGGCCCGCAGCTCCAGGACTTCGCGCACATGCGGGAAGGGGGCGTTGTCGTCACTGTGGGCGGCGTCGCCGTCGTCCCAGACGACGACCAGTCCCAGATCCCGCACCGGCGCGAACATGGCGGCCCGGGTCCCGACCACCGCCCGTACGGCCCCGCGCCGCACGGCCAGCCACTCCCGGTACCGCCGCTCCTGACCGGCGTCGGCGGTCAGCAGCGCGTGCCGTCCCTCCCCCAGCAACTCCCCCAGCGCCTCGTCCACCCGGGTGGCCGGCCGCCCCGCCGGTACGACGACGAGGGCCCCCCGTCCGGAGGCCAGCGTCGCCTGCACGGCCCGCGCGATCTCCTCGGCCCACTCCGGCCCCGGCAGCGCGGTCCACACCGCCCGGGGCGAACCCCCCTCGGCCAGCGCCCGGAGAAACCCCTCACCGCGTCCGTACCGCAGCCACGACCCGGGCTCGGGCGCGGCCGGAGGCGGCGGCGGTTCGCCCGTCTCCACGGCCTCCGCCCGGGCGTGCCGGGGCGGCACGGCCAGCTGCAGCACATCCGCGAGGCTTCCCGCATAGCGGTCCGCCACGGCCCGCGCCAGCCCCAGCAGCTCGGGACCCAGGACCGGCTCCGGCGAGACGACCTGCGCGAGCGCGGCCAGGGCTCCGGGGTAGTCCGACTCGGCGACCCGCTCGACCAGGAACCCGTCGATCAGCGAGCCGCCTTCGCGCCGCCCTTGTCTGACGTTGCGCCCCCCGGCCCCGAACCGGACCCGGACCCGGACCCCGGGCCGGGCGACCTCGTCCAGCTCCTCCGGCACCGCGTAGTCGAAGTACCGGTCGAGATGCAGCACTCCCTTGTCGACCAGCACGCGGGCGACCGGCAGCTCCTTCGCCAGCGCCGCCCCCCGCCAGGTCCGCGGCTTGGCGCGCGGCACCTTGGCCTTCCGCACCGCCTCCCGGACCAGCGCGAGCTGCTCCGGCCCCGCGTCCCCCGCCGCGCCGCCGTCCCTCGTCCCGTCCTCGCCGCTCACACCCGCATTCTCCCAAACGCCACTGACAACGATCGCCGCCCACGATCACCGGAGCGCGCTCACGACACGGCGAGGCCCGGCATCCACGAAGGGACACCGGGCCTCGCCGGGAAGCGGAGGAGCCGTAGGACCTAGAGCCCCGCGGCCTTGCGCAGCGCCTCGACCCGGTCCGTGCGCTCCCAGGTGAAGTCGGGCAGCTCACGGCCGAAGTGACCGTACGCGGCGGTCTGGCCGTAGATCGGGCGGAGGAGGTCGAGGTCGCGGATGATGGCGGCCGGGCGGAGGTCGAAGACCTCGTCGATGGCCTTCTCGATCCGGTCGGTGTCGACCTTGGCCGTGCCGAAGGTCTCGACGAAGAGACCGACGGGCTCGGCCTTGCCGATGGCGTACGCCACCTGGACCTCGCAGCGGGAGGCGAGGCCCGCCGCGACGACGTTCTTGGCGACCCAGCGCATCGCGTACGCGGCGGAGCGGTCGACCTTGGACGGGTCCTTGCCGGAGAAGGCGCCGCCGCCGTGGCGGGCCATGCCGCCGTAGGTGTCGATGATGATCTTGCGGCCGGTGAGGCCGGCGTCGCCCATGGGGCCGCCGATCTCGAAGCGGCCGGTGGGGTTGACCAGCAGGCGGTAACCCTCGGTGTCGAGCTTGATGCCGTCGTCCAGGAGGGCCTTCAGCTCCGGCTCCACCACGAACTCGCGGATGTCGGGAGCGAGGAGGGACTCCAGGTCGATGTCGCTCGCGTGCTGCGAGGAGACGACGACCGTGTCCAGACGGACCGCCTTGTCACCGTCGTACTCGATGGTGACCTGGGTCTTTCCGTCGGGACGGAGGTAGGGGATCGTGCCGTTCTTGCGGACCTCGGACAGGCGCTTCGACAGTCGGTGCGCCAGGAAGATCGGCAGCGGCATCAGCGTCGGCGTCTCGTCCGTCGCGTAACCGAACATCAGGCCCTGGTCGCCGGCGCCCTGACGGTCCAGCTCGTCCTCGTCACCCTCGACCCGGTTCTCGTAGGCCGTGTCCACACCCTGCGCGATGTCGGGGGACTGCGAGCCGATCGACACCGACACACCGCAGGAGGCGCCGTCGAAGCCCTTCTTCGACGAGTCGTAGCCGATGTCCAGGATGGTGTCGCGCACCAGCTGGGCGATCGGCGCGTACGCCTTGGTCGTGACCTCGCCGGCCACGTGCACCAGGCCGGTCGTGATGAGCGTCTCCACCGCTACACGGGACGTGGGGTCCTCGCGCAGCAGCGCATCGAGAATGGCATCGCTGATCTGGTCAGCGATCTTGTCGGGGTGGCCCTCGGTCACAGACTCCGAGGTGAACAGACGACGGGACACAACGCTCCCTGGGGTTGCAGCGGCTGCTGGCTGATCATTGGCGGACGTGCTCGGGGGCTGCGCCCGGCGTCGTCCGAGAACAGTTTATCGGTCGGTCTCGTCCGCCGGCCCACCCGTCTCGCCTCTCGGGAGCCTTGTGACCTGCGGCACGTGCATTCTGCCCAATGGCCGTCACTGTCCGCCAGGGTCGCCACGCCTCAATGTGCGAGGTTCGAGGGAGACGTGACGCGAATGGCACTGTCACCCGAGGCGGGCCGCGACCAGGTCCCACACCGTTTCGGCCAGAGCTTCCTTCGGGCCGTACGGCACCGGGGTCTCACTGCCGTCGGCTCCCAGCACCACGGCCTCGTTCTCCTCGGAGCCGAATGTCTTGCGCTCCCCCACCTCGTTGACCACCAGCAGGTCACACCCCTTGCGTGCCAGCTTGGCGCGGCCGTTGGCGAGGACGTCGTCGGTCTCCGCGGCGAAGCCGACGACCACCTGGCCGGGACGGGGACGGTCCGCCGAGATCTCCGCGAGGATGTCCGGATTACGCACCAGGACGAGGGGCGCGGGCTCCTGGCCGTCCTTCTTCTTGATCTTCCCGGCGGCGTAGGTGTCGGGGCGGAAATCCGCCACCGCCGCCGCCATCACCACCACATCGGCGTCCGGTGCCGCTTTGAGCACCGCCTCGCGCAGCTGCACGGCCGTGCCGATCCGTACGACGTCCACGCCCGCGGGGTCCGGCAGTCCGGTGTTCGCCTCGATCAGGGTGACGCGGGCGCCTCGCGCGGCGGCCGTACGGGCCAGGGCGTAGCCCTGCTTGCCGGAGGAGCGGTTGCCGAGGAACCGGACCGGGTCGAGGGGCTCGCGGGTGCCGCCGGCGGTGACGACGACATGCCGGCCGACGAGGTCCGGCTCGGTGACGCCCCGGGCCAGCACCCGGCGGCAGACCTCGAAGATCTCCGCGGGGTCGGGGAGCCGGCCCTTGCCGGTGTCGACGCCGGTCAGCCGGCCCACGGCGGGGTCGATGACGAGGGCGCCCCGGCGGCGCAGCGTCGCCACGTTCTCCTGCGTGGCCGGGTGTTCCCACATCTCGGTGTGCATGGCGGGAGCGAAGACGACGGGACAGCGGGCGGTGAGGAGGGTGTTGGTGAGGAGGTCGTCGGCGAGGCCGTGGGCGGCCTTGGCCAGCATGTCGGCGGTGGCCGGGGCCACGACCACCAGGTCGGCCGCCTGACCGATACGGACGTGCGGCACCTCGTGGACGCTCTCCCAGACCTCGGTGGAGACCGGGTTGCCGGAGAGCGCGGACCACGTGGCGGCGCCGACGAAGTGCAGTGCGGAGTCGGTCGGTACGACCCGGACGTCATGCCCGGACTCGGTCAGCCGGCGCAGCAGCTCGCACGCCTTGTAGGCGGCGATTCCCCCACTGACCCCCAGAACGACCTTGGGCTTGCCCACCGTGCCTCCCCGCACTCGGATGTGTACGCCTCTGTGTGACGCCTCAATGACACACCACAGGCCCGGCAGTCGCACTGCCGGGCCTGTGGAAAAAGCTACTGCGATCTGCCGATATGACTTACGCGGGGCCTTCGACGGCCTCGGAGGTCAGCAGACCCGCGTTGATCTCGCGCAGGGCGATCGAGAGCGGCTTCTCGTGCACGTGGGTGTCGACGAGCGGACCGACGTACTCGAGGAGACCCTCGCCGAGCTGCGAGTAGTACGCGTTGATCTGGCGAGCACGCTTGGCCGCGTAGATCACGAGGCTGTACTTCGAGTCGGTTGCCTCGAGGAGCTCGTCGATCGGCGGGTTGATGATGCCCTCGGGCGCGGAGATGGAAGAGGACACGCTCTACCTTCCGATGGATGGGAAAAGATCGGTCGTGATCACAGAAAACGGACAGAGCCCGTGATCACACAACATCCATCAAGGCTAGCAGCTCGCGGGCCACGTCCTCGACGGAGGTGTTGACCAGGGTCACGTCGAACTCCGGCTCGGCCGCCAGCTCGATCTTGGCCGCCTCCAGGCGGCGTTCGATCACGTCGGGCGGCTCGGTGCCCCGCCCGGTGAGCCTGCGCACCAGCTCCTCCCAGGACGGGGGAGCCAGGAACACCAGCTGGGCGTCCGGCATGGACTCGCGGACCTGCCGCGCGCCCTGGAGGTCGATCTCCAGCAGGACCGGCTCGCCCCGCTCCAGGCGTTCGAGCACGGCGGCCCGGGGGGTGCCGTAGCGGTTGCCGGCGAACTCGGCCCACTCCAGCAGTTCGCCGTTGGCGATCAGCTTGTCCATCTCGTCGTCGGTGACGAAGAAGTAATGGACTCCGTGCTGCTCGCCGGGGCGCGGCTTACGGGTCGTCGCCGACACCGAGAGCCACACCTCGGGGTGTGCCTTGCGCATATGGGCGACGACCGTGCTCTTGCCGACCCCTGAAGGGCCGGAGAGCACGGTCAGCCGCGGACGTACGTCCGGGGGCTCGGGGGTCGTCCCCCGGAATGTTGCAGCCATGCAGCGATTATTCCAGCAATCCCGGAGTGCCCGGGACTCCCTTCCCGTCAGTGCACGGGATCAGGAACCGGTGCTGCCGAACTCACGCTCCAGGGAGGCGATCTGGTTGGAACCGAGGCCGCGTACACGACGGCTTTCGGAGATGCCCAGTCGCTCCATGATCTGCTTGGCGCGGACCTTGCCCACGCCCGGCAGGGACTCGAGCAGGGCGGAGACCTTCATCTTGCCGATGACGTCGTTCTCCTGGCCCTGCTTGATGACCTCGTGCAGGGAGGCGCCGGAGTGCTTGAGTCGATTCTTGACCTCGGCCCGCTCCCGGCGAGCCGCGGCGGCCTTTTCGAGCGCGGCTGCGCGCTGTTCAGGGGTAAGGGGCGGAAGAGCCACGCCTACGTCACCTCGGATGTCGAACTGTCGGATACGGACCGGTGAGGAACCTAGTCGCCCCTCACCTGGGGTGCCACGAGCAACACGCTCGCCCGTTGACCCTGCTCGGAGACTAGCGGCCAAGTCCGCCGGAGTCAGCGAGAACAGCGGAAAAGTCCTGGTCAGCCTCCATGGACTCGGACATAAGCCGCATAATGCCCCGGATTTGAGAATGTATTCAGACTCAAGTCGTCCGGGAACCGACCCCCGGCACTCATCGGAGGTCTCAAGCGGTCGCCGTCGCGGAACGGATCTCGTCCGCGAAACGATCCGAGGCGTCACGCAGCGCGACGATGTCGGGACCGTGACGAAGGACACCTCGGCTGACGTTCGGGACCACCTGGCGCACAGCGCTCCCGAAGACCGCCGGAAGATCGGCCGGAGTGGCTCCCTGGGCCCCGATCCCGGGCGCGAGGAGAGGTCCGCCGATGTTCAGGTCGTAGGACGAGAGGTCACCGAGCGTGGCGCCGACGACGGCACCGAAGGAGCCCAGGGGCTCCTCGCCGGCGTTCTCGGCCGCCAGGTGCGCCAGCATGGTCGCGCCGACGGTCCGTCCGTCGCCGCGCACCGCGTGCTGCACCTCGCCGCCCTCCGGGTTCGAGGTGAGCGCCAGCACGAACAGTCCGGACCCGCTCTCGCGGGCCAGGGACACGGCGGGCTGCAGGGAGCCGTAGCCCAGGTACGGCGAGACCGTCAGCGCGTCCGAGAACAGGGGCGCGTCCTTGTGCAGGAAGGTCTCGGCGTACGCGGCCATGGTGGAGCCGATGTCACCGCGCTTGGCGTCCATGACGACCAGCGCGCCGGCGGCCCGTGCCTCCTGGACGGACTTCTCCAGTACGGCGACGCCACGCGACCCGAAGCGCTCGAAGAACGCGCTCTGGGGCTTGAGGACGGCCACCCGGTCCGCGAGTGCCGCAACGACCGTGCGGCTGAAGCGTTCCAGGCCCGCGACGTCGTTGTTCAGGCCCCAGTCGGCGAGCAGGGAGGCGTGCGGGTCGATGCCCACGCAGAGCGCCCCGCGCTCGTCCATGGACCGGCGCAGCCGTGCGCCGAAGGGCTCGGTCATACCGTCTTCCTCACGTCGGCGCCGACCGCGTCGGCGAGGGTGGCGTACGGGCTCGTACGCAGGCGGGCGGCCAGGCCCTTGTGGATGGCGCGGGCCCAGAAGGGGCCCTCGTAGACGAAGGCGCTGTAGCCCTGGACGAGCGTGGCGCCCGCCAGGATGCGCTGCCAGGCGTCCTCGGCGTTCTCGACGCCGCCGACGCCCACCAGGGTGATCCGGTCGCCCACGCGCGCGTAGAGGCGCCGCAGCACCGCCAGGGAGCGGTCCTTGACAGGGGCTCCGGAGAGGCCGCCCGTCTCCTTCACCAGCGTGGGTTCGGATGTCAGACCGAGTCCCTCGCGCGCGATGGTCGTGTTCGTGGCGATGATCCCGTCCAGGCCCAGCTCCACGGCGAGGTCGGCGACCGCGTCGACGTCCTCGTCGGCGAGGTCCGGCGCGATCTTCACCAGCAGCGGCACCCGACGGGTGCGGACCGTGCGGTCGGCGGCCTCGCGCACGGCGGTGAGCAGCGGCCGCAGCGCCTCCGTGGCCTGAAGGTTGCGCAGGCCGGGCGTGTTGGGCGAGGAGACGTTGACGACCAGGTAGTCGGCGTACGGCGCGAGGCGCTCGGCGGACTTCAGGTAGTCCCCCGCGGCCTCCTCCTCCGGGACGACCTTGGTCTTGCCGATGTTGACGCCCACGACGGTCCTGAACACGGGCGTACGGGAGGCCAGGCGCGCGGCGACGGCGAGCGAGCCGTCGTTGTTGAAGCCCATGCGGTTGATCAGGGCGCGGTCGGCGACCAGGCGGAACAGACGCTGCCGGGGGTTGCCGGGCTGGGCCTCGCCCGTCACCGTGCCGATCTCGACGTGGTCGAAGCCGAGCATCGACATCCCGTCGATCGCGACGGCGTTCTTGTCGAAACCGGCGGCCAGCCCGAACGGGCCGTGCATGCGCAGCCCGAACGCCTCGGTGCGCAGTTCCCGGTAGCGCGGCGCGAGGGCGGCGGCCACGAAGGTACGCAGGACGGGGACGCGGACGGCGAGACGGATCCAGCGGAAGGCCAGGTGGTGGGCCGCCTCCGGGTCCATCCGTTTGAAAACCAGACGGAAGAAGAGCTTGTACATGTTCATGTCCTCGCAGGAGCGCCTCACGAAGAGGTCTCACGAAGAGGGGGACACCGTTTCCGATGTCCCCCTCAGGGCTGCTAGTCGCGGGCCGCGATCAGGTGTTCGGCGTGTTCCTGGAGCGAGCGCACGCCCACGTCGCCGTGGTTGAGCGCGTCGATGCCCTGGACGGCGGCGGCGAGCGCCTGGACGGTCGTCAGGCAGGGCACGGACCGGGCCACGGCCGCCGTACGGATGTCGTAGCCGTCGAGGCGGCCGCCGGTGCCGTACGGGGTGTTGACGATGAGGTCGACCTCGCCGTCGTGGATGAGCTGGACGATGGTCTTCTCGCCGTTCGGGCCGGTGCCCTCGGACTGCTTGCGGACGACGGTGGCGTTGATGCCGTTGCGCCGGAGCACCTCGGCCGTGCCGGACGTCGCGAGCAGCTCGAAGCCGTGGGCGACCAGCTCACGCGCCGGGAAGATCATCGAACGCTTGTCGCGGTTGGCGACCGAGATGAACGCACGCCCCTTGGTGGGCAGCGGCCCGTACGCGCCGGCCTGCGACTTGGCGTACGCCGTGCCGAAGACGGAGTCGATGCCCATGACCTCGCCGGTGGATCGCATCTCCGGGCCGAGGATCGTGTCGACGCCGCGCCCGTGGATGTCGCGGAAGCGCGACCACGGCATGACCGCCTCCTTGACGGAGATGGGCGCGTCGAGCGGCAGCTCGCCGCCGTCGCCCTTGGCCGGGAGCAGACCCTCCGCCCGCAGTTCGGCGACGGTCGCGCCGAGCGAGATCCGGGCGGCGGCCTTGGCCAGCGGCACCGCGGTCGCCTTCGAGGTGAAGGGGACGGTGCGGGAGGCACGCGGGTTGGCCTCCAGGACGTAGAGGATGTCCCCGGCCATCGCGAACTGGATGTTGATGAGGCCGCGCACGCCGACACCCTTGGCGATGGCCTCGGTGGAGGCCCTCAGGCGCTTGATGTCGAAGCCGCCGAGGGTGATCGGGGGCAGTGCGCACGCCGAGTCGCCGGAGTGGATGCCGGCCTCCTCGATGTGCTCCATCACACCGCCGAGGTACAGCTCGTGGCCGTCGTACAGCGCGTCGACGTCGATCTCGATCGCGTCGTCGAGGAAGCGGTCGACGAGGACCGGCCGGGAGGGGCTGATCTCGGTCGACTCGGCGATGTACGACTCCAGGCGGGCCTCGTCGTACACGATCTCCATGCCGCGTCCGCCGAGCACGTACGACGGCCGGACGAGGACCGGGTAGCCGATCTCGTCGGCGATGGCCTTGGCGCCGGCGAAGGTGGTCGCCGTGCCGTGCTTCGGCGCGGGCAGGCCGGCCTCGGCGAGGACCTGGCCGAAGGCGCCGCGGTCCTCGGCGGCGTGGATGGCCTCCGGGGAGGTGCCCACCACGGGGACGCCGTTGTCCTTGAGCGCCTGCGCCAGGCCCAGTGGGGTCTGGCCGCCGAGCTGGACGACGACGCCCGCGATCGGGCCGGCCAGCGACTCGGCGTGGACGATCTCCAGCACGTCCTCCAGCGTCAGCGGCTCGAAGTACAGCCGGTCGGAGGTGTCGTAGTCCGTGGAGACGGTCTCGGGGTTGCAGTTGACCATCACGGTCTCGTAGCCCGCGTCGCTCAGCGCGAAGGAGGCGTGGACGCAGGAGTAGTCGAACTCGATGCCCTGGCCGATGCGGTTCGGGCCGGAGCCGAGGATGATCACCGCCGGCTTCTCGCGCGGGGCCACCTCGGTCTCCTCGTCGTACGAGGAGTAGAAGTACGGCGTCCTCGCCGCGAACTCGGCGGCGCAGGTGTCGACCGTCTTGTACACCGGGCGCACGCCCAGCGCGTGCCGCACCTCGCGCACGACGTCCTCGCGCAGCCCGCGGATCTCGGCGATCTGCTGGTCGGAGAAGCCGTGCCGCTTGGCCTCCGCCAGAAGCTCCGGATCGAGCTTGTCGGCCTGGGCCAGCTCGTCGGCGATCTCCTTGATCAGGAACATCTGGTCGACGAACCAGGGGTCGATCTTCGTGGCCTCGAAGACCTCCTCGGGCGTGGCGCCCGCGCGGATGGCCTGCATGACGGTGTTGATACGGCCGTCGGTGGGCCGGACGGCCTCTTCGAGGAGGGCGGCCTTGTCGCCGGGCTCGCCGACGAACGTGAACTGGCTGCCCTTCTTCTCCAGCGACCGCAGCGCCTTCTGCAGCGCCTCGGTGAAGTTGCGGCCGATCGCCATGGCCTCGCCCACCGACTTCATGGTCGTGGTCAGGGAGGAGTCGGCGGACGGGAACTTCTCGAAGGCGAAGCGGGGGGCCTTCACGACGACATAGTCGAGCGTCGGCTCGAAGGAGGCCGGGGTCTGCTCGGTGATGTCGTTCGGGATCTCGTCGAGCGTGTAGCCGACGGCGAGCTTGGCGGCGATCTTGGCGATCGGGAAGCCGGTCGCCTTGGAGGCCAGCGCCGAGGAGCGCGACACCCGCGGGTTCATCTCGATGACGATCACGCGACCGTCCTCGGGGTTCACCGCGAACTGGATGTTGCAGCCGCCGGTGTCGACGCCGACCTCGCGGATGATCGCGATGCCGACGTCACGCAGCACCTGGTACTCGCGGTCGGTCAGGGTCATCGCGGGCGCGACCGTGATCGAGTCGCCGGTGTGCACGCCCATGGGGTCGAAGTTCTCGATGGAGCAGACGACCACGACGTTGTCGTTCTTGTCGCGCATCAGCTCCAGCTCGTACTCCTTCCAGCCGAGGATGGACTCCTCCAGGAGCACCTCGGTGGTCGGCGAGAGGGTGAGGCCCTGGCCGGCGATGCGGCGCAGCTCCTCCTCGTCGTGTGCGAAGCCGGAGCCGGCGCCGCCCATGGTGAAGGAGGGGCGGACGACGACGGGGTAGCCGCCGAGGGTCTCGACACCCTTGAGGACGTCGTCCATGGAGTGGCAGATGACCGAACGGGCGGACTCGCCGTGCCCGATCTTGGCGCGGACGGCCTCGACGACGTCCTTGAAGAGGTCGCGGTCCTCGCCCTTGTTGATGGCCTCGACGTTGGCGCCGATCAGCTCGACGTTGTACTTCTCCAGCGTCCCGGCCTCGTGCAGCGAGATGGCCGTGTTGAGGGCCGTCTGACCGCCGAGGGTGGGCAGCAGGGCGTCGGGGCGCTCCTTGGCGATGATCTTCTCGACGAACTCCGGGGTGATCGGCTCGACGTACGTGGCGTCGGCGATCTCCGGGTCGGTCATGATCGTCGCCGGGTTGGAGTTGACGAGGATCACCCTGAGGCCCTCGGCCCGCAGGATGCGGCACGCCTGGGTGCCGGAGTAGTCGAACTCGGCGGCCTGGCCGATGACGATCGGGCCGGAGCCGATGACCAGGACGGACTGGATATCGGTGCGCTTAGGCACGCTGGCCCTCCATCAGGGATACGAAGCGGTCGAACAGGTAGGCGGCGTCGTGCGGGCCCGCTGCCGCTTCGGGGTGGTACTGGACGCTGAAGGCCGGGCGGTCGAGGAGCTGGAGCCCCTCCACCACGTTGTCGTTGAGGCACACGTGGGAGACCTCGGCGCGGCCGAAGGGGGTCTCGGAGACCTGGTCGAGCGGGGCGTCGACGGCGAACCCGTGGTTGTGCGCGGTGACCTCGACCTTGCCGGTCGTACGGTCCTGCACCGGCTGGTTGATGCCCCGGTGGCCGTACTTCAGCTTGTAGGTGCCGAAGCCGAGCGCGCGGCCGAGGATCTGGTTGCCGAAGCAGATGCCGAAGAGCGGGGTGCCGCGCTCCAGGACCGCCCGCATGACGGAGACCGGGTGGTCGGCGGTGGCCGGGTCACCGGGGCCGTTGGAGAAGAACACGCCGTCGGGGTTCACGGCGTACACGTCCTCGGTCGTGGCCGTGGCCGGGAGCACGTGCACCTCGATGCCGCGCTCGGCCATGCGGTGCGGGGTCATGCCCTTGATGCCGAGGTCGACGGCGGCGACGGTGAACTTCCTGGTGCCGATCGCCGGGACGACGTACGTCTCCTTGGTGGCGACCTCCGCGGAAAGGTTCGCGCCCTTCATCTCCGGGGCCTCGCGGACCTCGGTGAGCATGACGCCCTCGTCGGGCAGCGCGTTGCCGGAGAAGATGCCGACGCGCATGGCGCCGCGCTCACGGAGGTGGCGGGTGAGGGCGCGGGTGTCGATGCCGGAGATCCCGACGACGCCCTGGGCGCGCAGTTCGTCGTCCAGGGAGCGCCGGGAGCGCCAGTTGGAGGGCACGCGCGCGGGGTCGCGGACGACGTATCCGGAGACCCAGATCTTCTTGGACTCGGGGTCCTCGTCGTTGACGCCGGTGTTGCCGACGTGCGGGGCGGTCATGACGACCACCTGGCGGTGGTACGACGGGTCGGTGAGGGTCTCCTGGTAGCCGGTCATCCCGGTGGAGAACACGGCCTCGCCGAAGGTCACCCCCACGGCCCCGTAGGCACGGCCGCGGAAGATCCGGCCGTCCTCCAGGACGAGTACGGCGGGAACCCTGGTGGCTCCCCGAGTGGAGGTCGTCATCGTGCGCCTTCCGTTTCCGTCTTGTTGATCATCTGGTTCAGGGTCTCGACCCACTCGTTGTGCTCGGCCGCGCGGTCGGAGCGGAACCCGGAGTCGAGCAGCTTGCCTCCGTGCTCCCACGTGACGACCAGCAGCCCGCCCTCGGTGAGAACCTTGCCGGCGATGCCCTTGTCGAGCCGGGCCTCGCGCAGGGCGGCGACCGGCACGAAGAAGTCGGTCGCTCCGGGGCGTACGACGTCCAGGCCCGCGTCCGTCAAGGTCAGCTCGACCCGGCTGCGGGCGCCCAGGCCGTGCGCCACGATGCGGTCGAGCCACTGCCCGGCGGTGGTGGAGCCGTGGTAGCGGCCGCTCATGCCCAGTCTGGCCTCGCCCGGCTCGTCCGGCGCGGTGGGGAGGGCGGGGAGGTCGCTCTGGAGCGTGCCGCGCCACTTCCAGCCCTCGCGCATCAGCCAGTAGACGAGCGCGACGAAGAGGGCGAGTCCGACGACCCAGCCGATGCGCGCGGCCCAGTCGGTGACCTCGGCCGATTCCCTCTGCGCGGCCAGCAGAATTACAGGTGTCACGTGAGCTTCCCGTCGACGAGCGTGGCCTTGCCCCGCAGCCACGTGTGCGTGACACGGCCCGGCAGCTCGCGGCCCTCGTAGGGGGTGTTGCGGCTGCGCGAGGCGAAGCCCGCGGGGTCCACCGACCCACGGTATGCCGTGTCGACGAGCGTGAGGTTGGCGGGCTCACCTGCCGAGACGGGACGTCCGTGACCGGCGGCCCGCCCGATCTTCGCGGGCTTGACCGACATACGGTCCGCGACGCCCGCCCAGTCGAGCAGACCGGTGGCGACCATCGTCTCCTGGACGACCGACAGCGCGGTCTCCAAACCGACCATGCCCATGGCGGCCGCGGCCCACTCGCAGTCCTTGTCCTCGTGCGGGTGCGGGGCGTGGTCGGTGGCGACGATGTCGATCGTGCCGTCGGCGAGCGCCTCGCGCAGGGCCAGTACGTCGCGCTCGGTGCGCAGCGGCGGGTTGACCTTGTAGACCGGGTTGTAGGAGCGCACCAGCTCGTCGGTGAGGAGGAGGTGGTGCGGGGTGACCTCGGCGGTGACGTCGATGCCCCGCGACTTGGCCCAGCGGACGATCTCCACCGACCCGGCGGTCGAGAGGTGGCAGATGTGGACGCGGGAGCCGACGTGCTCGGCGAGCAGGACGTCTCGGGCGATGATCGATTCTTCGGCCACCGCCGGCCAGCCGCCGAGGCCCAGCTCGGCGGAGACGACACCCTCGTTCATCTGGGCGCCCTCGGTCAGCCGGGGCTCCTGCGCGTGTTGGGCGACGACCCCGCCGAAGGCCTTCACATACTCCAGGGCGCGCCGCATCATCACCGCGTCGTCGACGCACTTGCCGTCGTCCGAGAAGACGGTGACCCCGGCGGCCGACTCGTGCATCGCGCCCAGCTCGGCGAGCTTCCTGCCCTCCAGGCCGACGGTGACGGCCCCGATCGGCTGGACGTCGCAGTAACCGTGTTCCTGGCCGAGGCGGTAGACCTGCTCGACCACTCCGGCGGTGTCGGCGACCGGGAAGGTGTTGGCCATGGCGAAGACGGCCGTGTAGCCGCCGGAGGCCGCCGCGCGCGTGCCGGTCAGCACGGTCTCGGAGTCCTCGCGGCCGGGCTCCCGCAGATGGGTGTGCAGGTCGACCAGGCCCGGCAGGAGCACCTTGCCGCCGGCCTCGACGACCAGGGCGTCCTCGTCGGCGAGCCCGCTACCGACCTCGGCGATGAGCTCGCCGTCGATCAGGACGTCCTGCGGCTCGCCGCCCAGCACCTTCGCACCGCGGATCAGGATCTTGCTCATCGTCTTACTTCTCCTCGGTGGTGCGGGTGTGGGTGACGGCGGGCTCGTTTCCGCCCAGCAGCAGGTACAGCACGGCCATCCGGATGGAGACACCGTTGGCGACCTGCTGGACGACGGTGCAGCGGTCGGAGTCGGCGACCTCGGCGGTGATCTCCATGCCGCGGACCATCGGGCCGGGGTGCATCACGATGGCGTGCTCGGGCATCCGCGCCATGCGGTCGCCGTCGAGGCCGTAGCGCCGCGAGTACTCGCGCTCGGTCGGGAAGAACGCCGCGTTCATCCGCTCCCGCTGAACACGCAGCATCATCACCGCGTCGGACTTGGCGAGCGTGCTGTCGAGGTCGTACGAGATCTCGCAGGGCCAGGTCTCGACGCCGACCGGCACGAGGGTGGGCGGGGCGACGAGGGTGACCTGGGCGCCGAGGGTGTGCAGCAGGTCGACGTTGGAGCGGGCGACGCGGCTGTGCAGGACGTCGCCGACGATCGTGATGCGCTTGCCGGACAGGTCCTGGCCGAGCCCGGTGTCCCGGCCGACGAGGCGGCGGCGCATGGTGAAGGCGTCCAGCAGGGCCTGGGTGGGGTGCTGGTGGGTGCCGTCGCCCGCGTTGATCACGGCGGCGTCGATCCAGCCGGAGGTCGCCAGGCGGTACGGGGCCCCCGAGGCGCCGTGCCGGATGACGACGGCGTCGACGCCCATGGCTTCGAGGGTCTGGGCGGTGTCCTTGAGGGACTCGCCCTTCGACACGCTCGACCCCTTGGCGGAGAAGTTGATGACGTCCGCCGAGAGGCGCTTCTCGGCGGCCTCGAAGGAGATCCGGGTCCGCGTGGAGTCCTCGAAGAAGAGGTTGACGACGGTCCGGCCGCGCAGGGTCGGCAGTTTCTTGATCGGCCGGTCGGCGACCCGGGCCATCTCCTCGGCGGTGTCGAGGATCAGGACGGCGTCGTCGCGGGTGAGGTCGGCGGCCGAGATGAGATGACGCTGCATCTTTCAGGCTCCGTAAGGCAGTTCGGGAGATTACGGGCAGTCAGGGGCATCGCGAAGGGACGTACGGCACGGGGCCGCACGCGCGCGTGCTACTGCTGGGCGGTCCGCTTCGCACCGAGCAGGACGGTGTCCCGACCGTCTTCCTCGGCGAGCTGGACCTTGACCGTCTCCCGCAGCGACGTGGGGAGGTTCTTGCCGACGTAGTCGGCGCGGATGGGCAGTTCGCGGTGGCCCCGGTCGACGAGGACCGCGAGTTGGACGGCGCGCGGGCGGCCGATGTCGTTCAGCGCGTCGAGGGCCGCGCGGATCGTCCGGCCGGAGAAGAGCACGTCGTCGACGAGGACGACCAGACGGCCGTCGATGCCGTCACCGGGGATCTCGGTGCGGGCCAGCGCACGCGGCGGGTGCATGCGCAGGTCGTCGCGGTACATGGTGATGTCGAGCGAGCCGACCGGGATCTTGCGGTCGGTGATCTCCGCGAGCTTGGCGGCCAGCCGCTGGGCGAGGAAGACGCCCCGGGTCGGAATGCCGAGGAGCACCACGTCGTCGGCGCCCTTGGCGCGTTCGACGATCTCGTGGGCGATGCGGGTCAGTACGCGTGCGATGTCGGGGGCTTCGAGAACGGGCCTGGCATCGGACGCCTGTGCATCCCCGTGCGGGTCTCCTTGCGGAGTTTCTTGCGTGTCCATATGAAACGGACCTCCTTCTCCGCCTCACGGGACGGACCTTAAAGGACGTCGGAATTGCGCCGTCCACGTTAGCAGGCCCGACAACGCCCCTGATCACCCACCTGGCCCAATGGATCTCGGTTACCACGGAAGAGTCGGTCCGGACCATTCGGCTTGACGGAGCAGAGTCACGCTGCGTAACCTCACAGTGAGTCACCAGCCTTCGTCCGGGGAGCTATATGTCCAGCGAATACGCCAAACAGCTCGGGGCCAAGCTCCGGGCCATCCGCACCCAGCAGGGCCTTTCCCTCCACGGTGTCGAGGAGAAGTCCCAGGGACGCTGGAAGGCGGTCGTGGTCGGTTCGTACGAGCGCGGCGACCGCGCCGTCACCGTGCAGCGCCTCGCGGAGCTGGCGGACTTCTACGGGGTCCCCGTGCAGGAACTGCTTCCCGGTACGACCCCGGGCGGCGCCGCCGAGCCGCCGCCGAAGCTCGTCCTGGACCTGGAGCGCCTGGCCCACGTGCCGGCCGAGAAGGCGGGCCCGCTGCAGCGTTACGCGGCGACGATCCAGTCCCAGCGCGGTGACTACAACGGCAAGGTGCTCTCGATCCGGCAGGACGACCTGCGCACACTCGCCGTCATCTACGACCAGTCCCCCTCGGTCCTCACCGAGCAGCTGATCAGCTGGGGCGTCCTGGACGCGGACGCACGCCGCGCGGTCACCCACGAGGACGCCTGACACTCCGGGCAGAGCTCAGCAGAAACGTGCCGCCGGGGTGGTCCGAACCAGTTGGTTCGGGCCACCCCGGCGGTTTTGTGCACGTGTCGTACGGCGCGTGGTCACAGGGGAGCGGGACAGCGCCCCGAAAGGGGCGCGGGGAACTGCGCGACCAGCCACCGGACCACCCGCGGCCGGCTTCGCACAGCACCCCTGAGGCGCTCCCCGCCCGGCCGTCCGTTACTCGGCTTCCCGGCGGAGCGAGGGCTTGAGGTCCTTCAGCCGGCCCAGCAGACCGTTCACGAAGGACGGCGAGTCGTCCGTGGAGAACTCCTTCGCCAGCTGCACCATCTCGTCCAGCACCACCGCGTCCGGAGTCGCGTCGACCCAGATCAGCTCGTACGCTCCGAGCCGCAGGATGTTGCGGTCCACGACCGGCATGCGGTCGAGGGTCCACCCCACCGAGTACTGCGCGATCAATTCGTCGATCCGCCTGGCGTGCTCCGAGTACCCCTCGACCAGCTGCATGGTGTACTCGCTGACCGGAGGCTGTCGGGTGTCGCTGTGGGCGTGCCGGATCCAGTCCGCGAGGACGGTCAGGACGTCGGCCCCGCGCTGGTCGCCCTCGAAGAGGATCTGGAAGGCACGCTTGCGGGCCGTGTTACGGGCAGCCACGGTTAGCTGTTCACCCGGCCGAGGTAGTCGCTCGTGCGGGTGTCGACCTTGATCTTCTCGCCCGTGGTGATGAACAGGGGCACCTGGATCTGGTGACCGGTCTCCAGGGTGGCGGGCTTGGTGCCACCGGTGGAGCGGTCGCCCTGGACACCCGGCTCGGTCTCCTGGATCACGAGCTCGACGGCGGCCGGCAGCTCGACGAAGAGCACCTCGCCCTCGTGCTGCGCGACGGTGGCGGTGAAGCCCTCGATCAGGAAGTTGGCGGCGTCGCCGACTGCCTTGCGGTCGACCATGAGCTGGTCGTAGGTCTCCATGTCCATGAAGACGAAGTACTCGCCGTCCATGTAGGAGAACTGCATGTCGCGCTTGTCGACAGTGGCCGTCTCGACCTTGACGCCGGCGTTGAACGTCTTGTCGACGACCTTGCCGGAGAGCACGTTCTTGAGCTTGGTGCGCACGAAGGCCGGGCCCTTGCCGGGCTTGACGTGCTGGAACTCGACGACGGACCAGAGCTGGCCCCCGTCGAGCTTGAGCACCAGGCCGTTCTTGAGGTCGTTCGTGGAAGCCACGGTTGCGGAATCTCCTGGACTGACGTGGACGACCCCGGGCCACGCGCACAGCCATGAGCTAGAGCGCGAGCAGCTCCTTGGTCGTGATGGTGAGTAGCTCGGGTCCGCCGTCCGCCTCGGGGCGTACGACGAGCGTGTCATCGATCCGGACGCCGCCCCGGCCCGGGAGGTGGACCCCCGGTTCGACGGTGACCGGCACGCAAGCGTCCAGTTTACCCATGGCCGCGGGGGCCAACTGCGGGTCCTCGTCGATTTCGAGTCCGACCCCGTGCCCCATCATCACCGGCAGGCTCTCTCCGTACCCCGCGGAGTCCAGGACCTGGCGGGCCGCGCGGTCCACGGCACGGTAGGCCGCTCCGGGTGCCAGGGCCTCCCTTCCGGCGCGCTGGGCTGCGAAGACCAGGTCGTACAGCTCGATCTGCCAGTCGGCCGGCGAGGTGCCGATCACGAACGTACGGCCGATCTCGCACCGGTAGCCGCGGTAGGTCGCGCCGAGACATACGGAGAGGAAGTCGCCCTCCTCGACCCGGCGATCGGTCGGGCGGTGGCCGGAGCGGCCGGAGTTCGGGCCGGCGGCGACGGAGGTGGGGAAGGCCGGGCCGTCGGCGCCGTGGTCGACGAGGCGGCGCTCCAGCTCCAGGGCGAGGTGGCGCTCGGTACGGCCGACCAGGATCGATTCGAGTAGCTCGCCCAGGGCCTGGTCGGCGATCTCCGCGCCGATCCGCAGACAGGAGATCTCCTCCTCGTCCTTGATCACCCTCAGCTGCTCCACGGCCCCGCCGAGGTCGGCGAGCCGCAGCCGGGGCGCGACCGAGCGGATGGCTCTGCAGCGGGCCATGGTGAGGTGGTGCTCCTCCACGGCCAGGGAGTCGGCGCCGAGCGCCGTCACCAGATCGGCGGCCGCGACCGCCGGGTCGCCGCCGGGCCGCGGCAGCACCTGGAGGCGTACGGCGTCGTCGGGCCGGCCCTCGCCGATCTCGCCGCTCGGCGGTGCGCCGCACAGCAGGACGTCCTCGCTCCTGCCGAGCAGCAGCACCGCGCCCCGCGGTGCCGCTCCCGCGAGGTAGCGGACGTTGGCCGGGCGGGTCACCAGTGCGGTGGGGCTGCCGCCGGCTTGGCAGCGTTCTCTCAGCCGGGCTCTGCGGGCCGCGTAGACCTCAGACATGTGCCGAGCGTATGAGCTTCGCAGGGCGGGCGCTGGTCGAGTGCGGCCGAGTGGGGGTGGGGGTGTCGGGGGCGGGTGTGTGTCGGGGGCGGGCGTGTCGGGTGCGGGTGTGTGTCGGGTGCGGGTGTGTGCTGAGGGCGGATGTGTGCCGGGTGCGGGTCTGTGGGGGCTTGGCGCGCAGTTCCCCGCGCCCCTGACGGGGCCCGGAGCTGGGCGGGGTCCCGGGTGCGGCACGGTTCGGTGGGAGTGGAGACGGGGCTGCCGGGGGCGGATGTGTGCCGGGTGCGGGTCTGTGGGGGCTTGGCGCGCAGTTCCCCGCGCCCCTGACGGGGCCGGGGCTGGGCGGGGCCCCAGGGCGGCAACGGTTCGGTGGGAGTGGAGACGGGGCTGGCGGGGGCGCATGTGTGCCGGGTGCGGGCCGGTGAGGGCTTGGCGCGCAGTTCCCCGCGCCCCTGACAGGGCCGGGGCCGGGCACGCGAGCCGTCAGGCGCGGTCCCGCGTGCGGGCCCCTGGCGGGGCCCGGGCAGGTCGGCGGGGGCTGCCGGGGCGGGCGTCTTCTGTTACCCGGCTACCACTTCGGGGGGCTGGCGATCGAGCGGGCCAGGACCTCGTCCAGGACGCGGGCCGTGGCCGGGACGTCGAGCTGGGAGTTGTCGATGATCGGGAGGCCCGAGCCGTACCAGCCCGCCATTCGGCCGTGGATGCGGGCGACCTCCTCGTCGGTGAGCCGGCGGTTGCCCGAGCGCTCGGCGTTGCGCTCCAGGACAATCTCCAGGCCCGGCAGGAGGACGACCGGCAGCAGGCCGGGGCCGACGTGCCGCTTCCAGCCGCCCAGGCCGACGACCGGGCGGTCGGGGAAGACGGCGTCGTCGAGGATGCAGGAGATGCCGTTGGCCAGGAAGTTCCGGGCGGAGAAGCCGCAGGTGCGGCGGGCGAGGCGGTACTGCGCCTCGGAGTTGTCGTTCCAGCCGGACTGGGGGTCCGCGAAGCCCGAGCGCACCCACTCGCGTACGTCGTCCAGGCTGATGTGCGCGGTGGGCACCCGGCGGTGGTCCGCCCAGTACTTGGCGACGCTGGTCTTGCCGGCTCCGGCGGGCCCGATCAGCAGGACCGCGAGCGTGGTGCTGGTGACATCGGGCGCACCGGTGGCGGGCGGCGGCATGGTGACGGGGCCGCCCGGCGGCAGTTGCACGTGTCCGGTGGTGTCCCGCGAGACCCCGCTCTGCGGCGGGGCCGAGGCGTGCGGATGCACGGGAGCGCCGGAGAAGCCCGGCACGGCCGGTGCGGGCGTTGCGGGCGGGGCCATGGGCGCGGGCGGAGGCGGCGGCACCGGGCCCGGGCGACTGCCCGGGGGCACCGGGTGTCCCGGCGGGTGCGTGCCGGGCGCTCCCGGGTGATGGGGGGCCGGGTGTCCCTGCTGGTTCGCGGTCGGCGACCAGGGGGCCGCCGGGTCCTGCCCCGGCCGATGGGGCGGCGGCAGCGGAGCTCCCACTGCGTCCTGCATCCGGTGCCACTCCGTCTCGTACAGTCACATCGACACTGGCGGGCAGGGCCTTCCGACCCCGCCCTTACCGAACGGTACCGTCCCCGGCCGCCGTTTGGTGAACGGCCGGGGGCAGCCCGAAGTGCCCAAGTGGCCAGGGACACAAGGCGAATCGGACAAGAGCTGCCCGAGCGGGCGTTACTGGCCCACTTCGCCGTACGCGGCGAGGAGGATCGCCGGGTCGGGACCCTCCAGGACGGTGGGCTTGGCCAGGCCGTCCAGGACGATGAAGCGCAGCAGATCGCCCCGGGACTTCTTGTCGACCTTCATCGTCTCCAGGAGCCTCGGCCACTGGTCGTAGCGGTAGTGCAGCGGCAGACCGACCGCTTCGAGGACCGTGCGGTGGCGGTCGGCGGTCGCGTCGTCCAACCGGCCCGCCAGTCGGCCCAGTTCGGCCGCGAAGTGCATGCCCACGGACACGGCCGCGCCGTGCCGCCACTGGTAGCGCTCGTTCTTCTCGATCGCATGGGCCAGCGTGTGCCCGTAGTTGAGGATCTCGCGGCGCCCGGACTCCTTCAGGTCGCCCGAGACGACCTCGGCCTTGACCCGGATCGACCGCTCGATCAGCTCCGAGGTGTGCGGCCCGGCCGGCGTGCGGGCCGCCTGCGGGTCGGACTCGATCAGGTCCAGGATCACCGGGTCCGCGATGAACCCGGCCTTGATGATCTCGGCGAGCCCGGAGACGTAGTCGTTGACCGGCAGCGAGTCGAGCGCCGCCAGGTCGCACAGCACTCCGGCCGGCGGGTGGAAGGAACCCACGAGGTTCTTGCCCTCGGCCGTGTTGATCCCGGTCTTGCCGCCGACCGCCGCGTCGACCATGGCCAGGACGGTGGTGGGGATGGCGATCCAGCGGACCCCGCGCAGCCAGGTCGCCGCGACGAACCCGGCGAGGTCCGTGGTGGCCCCGCCGCCGACGCCGACGATGACGTCGGTGCGGGTGAACCCGGACTGGCCCAGCGCCTTCCAGCAGTACGCGGCGACCTCGGCGGTCTTGGCCTCCTCCGCGTTCGGCACCTGGATGGCCACGGCCTCGAAGCCCTGCTCTGCCAGATCGGCCCGCAGGGCCTCTCCGGTGCCCTCCAGCGCCTCGGGGTGGATCACGGCCACCCTCTTGGCCCGGTTGCCGATCAACCCGCCGAGTTCACCGAGGAGTTGACGCCCCACCAGGACTTCGTACGGCTCGGTGCCCGCCGTACCGCCGACCTGGATGCGGGTCACTGTCTCGCTCATGCTTCCTTCAACTCCAGTGCGTCCAGCGCCGCTCGGGTGACTTCCTCGGGCGTCCGGCCGTCGGTGGCGACGACGGCCGTGGCGACCTCCTCGTACAGATACCGCCGGGCGTCCATCAACTCCCGCCACTGCTTGCGGGGGTTGACGGCCAGCAGGGGGCGGGCAGCGTTGAGGCCGGTGCGCTTGACCGCCTCCTCGACGTCCATCGAGAGGTAGACGACCCGCTGTCCGGCCAGCAGCGCGCGCGTGTCGGGGTCGAGGATCGCGCCACCGCCGAGGGCGAGGACGCCGTCGTGCCCGGCCAGCGCGGCGCGCACGGCCTCCTTCTCGATCGCGCGGAAGGCGGCCTCGCCCTCGTCGACGAAGATCTCCGCGATGGTGCGGCCCTGCTCGGCGACGATGTCGTCGTCGGTGTCGCGGTAGCCGACGCCGAGCCGCTCGGCGAGCAGCTGTCCCACGGTGGACTTGCCGACACCCATGGGGCCGACGAGGACGACCAGAGGCACCGGGCTCACCGGATCGCGAGGTGGTCGAGGTAGGAACGGACGTTGCGGGCCGTCTCGGTGACGCTGTCGCCGCCGAACTTCTCGGCCACCGCGTCCGCCAGCACCAGGGCCACCATCGCCTCGGCGACGATGCCGGCGGCCGGCACGGCGGAGACGTCGGAGCGCTGGTGGTGGGCCTGCGTGGCCTCGCCGGTGGTCACGTCCACGGTCTGCAGGGCGCGCGGCACGGTCGCGATCGGCTTCATCGCCGCCCGGACCCGCAGCAGCTCACCGGTGGTGAGACCACCCTCGGTGCCACCGGAGCGGCCGGACACGCGCCGGATGCCCTCGGGAGTGTTCACGATCTCGTCGTGCGCCTTGGAGCCCGGCACCCGCGCCAGCTCGAAGCCGTCGCCGATCTCGACGCCCTTGATCGCCTGGATGCCCATCAGCGCGCCGGCGAGGCGGGCGTCCAGCTTGCGGTCCCAGTGGACGTGCGAGCCGAGGCCGACGGGCACGCCGTACGCCAGGATCTCGACGACCCCGCCGAGGGTGTCGCCGTCCTTGTGGGCCTGGTCGATCTCCGCGACCATCGCCTTCGACGCGTCGGCGTCGAGGCAGCGCACGGGGTCCGCGTCCAGCTTCTCCACGTCGGCGGGCGTCGGGTACACGCCCTGCGGGGCCTTCGCGGCCGCCAGCTCCACCACGTGGCTGACGATCTCGATGCCGGTCGTCTCCTTCAGGTACGACCGGGCGACGGCGCCGAGGGCGACCCTGGCGGCGGTCTCCCGGGCGGAGGCCCGCTCCAGGATCGGCCGGGCCTCGTCGAAGCCGTACTTCTGCATGCCCGCCAGGTCCGCGTGACCGGGCCGGGGGCGGGTCAGCGGGGCGTTGCGGGCGAGACCGGCGAGGATCTCCGGGTCGACCGGGTCGGCCGACATGACCTGCTCCCACTTCGGCCACTCGGTGTTGCCCACCATGATCGCCACCGGCGAGCCCATGGACAGACCGTGCCGGACACCACCGAGGAAGGTGACCTCGTCGCGCTCGAACTTCATCCGCGCACCACGTCCATAGCCGAGGCGCCGCCGGGCCAGGTGGTCCGCCACCATCTCCGTGGTGATCGGCACGCCGGCGGGAAGACCCTCCAGCGTCGCGACGAGTGCGGGACCGTGGGACTCCCCCGCGGTCAGCCAGCGCAACCTGCTCAACGGTGCTCCTATGCTCGCGTCCGGTACTGGATCCTGCCTGCGTGTACGCGAGTCCTCGCGTACGGCGACGGACACCGGGTGCGCGGCCCCGGCCCGCCGTCTCCGATCCTCCCACGTCCGGGGCGGGGCCCTGGTCGCAGGTCCATCAGGCGGACTGCCCGCACGGCGGTTCCTCGCCACCGGCCGCCCCTCTCGGACCGGCCCGACCGGAACGCTCAGCCGCGTTCGGCCAGCGCCCGTTCCCCCGCCTGCCTCATCGCGCCGACGGGAGCCGTCTTGCACCCGGTCATCTGCTCGACCTGCAGCACGGCCTGGTGCACCAGCAGATCGAGCCCGCTGACCACCGCACCGCCGTACGCGGACCATCGCGCGGCCAGCTCGGTGGGCCACGGGTGGTACAGCACGTCGAACAGCGTCGCAGGCATCTCCGGCACCGCACCGGACAGTACGTCTGTCGCCCCGGCCGGTGTCGTGGCGACGACGAGAGGGGCGCTCAGCCCACGCTCGGCCTGCGACCAGTCCGCCGTACGCACCTCGACGCCCAGCCGCTCGCCCCACTGCCGCATCTCGGCGGCCCGGGCCGCACTGCGGACGTACGCCACGACCTCGCCGGTGCAGATCCGGGCGAGCGCGGCCAGCGCGGAGGAAGCGGTGGCTCCCGCGCCGAGGACGGCCGCCGACTCCACCTGCTCGATGCCGCGCTCGCGCAGCGCGGCGACGATCCCGGGGATGTCGGTGTTGTCGCCGACCCGCCGCCCGTCCTCCGTGAACACCAGGGTGTTCACGGTCTCGACCGAGGCCGCCGTCTCGCTGATCTCGTCCAGCAGCGGGATGACCGCCCGCTTCAGCGGCATCGTCAGCGACAGCCCGGCCCACTCCGGCCCGAGCCCCTCGACGAACCCGGGCAGCGCCTCCTCGTCGACCTCGAAACGGTCGTACGTCCAGTCGCTGAGGCCGAGTTCGGCGTACGCGGCCCGGTGAAGCACCGGGGAGAGCGAGTGGGCGATCGGCGAACCGAGCACGGCGGCCCGGTGCTTGGTGGCGGTGCGGCTCATTGTCCGTTCTGGGCTTTCTCGTACTTGGCGCGGTTCCTGTTGTGCTCTTCGTTGGTCACGGCGAACAGCGTCTCGTCCTTGCTGATCGAGACGAAGTAGTACCAGTCGCCCTTGGCCGGTTTGAGCGCGCCCTCGATCGCCTCGCCACCAGGATTTCCGATCGGCCCGGGCGGCAAGCCGTACACCTTGTAGGTGTTGTACGGATCGTCAATCCTGCGCAGCGAATCGACTGAGCCAGTCGCCAACTTGGATTCACCGCGCAGGTAATTCACAGTCGAGTCGAAGTCGAGCAGTCCGGCCGTTTCCACATTGTTGGGCTCAAGTCGGTTGTAGACGACCCTCGCGATCTTCTTGTAATCTTTCTTGTTGTTTCCTTCAGCCTGTACGAGGCTCGCCACTGTGAGCACCTGAAGCGGATTCTTGAGCTTCAGCCCCTTGGCCTTGCCCTCCAGATCGAATGCCTCGTACTTCGCCTTGGCGAGGTCGACCATTTCCTTCAGGACGGCTTCGGGCTTCATGCCCTTGGCGACCGGGTACGTGGACGGGTAGAGGAATCCTTCCAGCGGATCCTTGATGTCCTTGTTGTCGTTCGCCCAGTCGGGAAGCCCGAGGCCCTCCCACTTCTTCTCGGCGACATCCTTGGTCGTGCCCTTGTCAAGACCCAGCTCCTTGTCGATCTTGACGTAGATGTCGTTGTTACGCATACCCTCGGCGACCGTGAAGTTGCTCTGACTTTTCGGATCGAGCATCAGAGCGATAGCGCTTTTAGCGGACATCTCCTTCTTGAGGAGATAAACGCCCGCCTGGATGTCCTTCTTCTCGGGATTCTGTGCCAGTGCGTTCGTGAAGGCGTCGACACTCTTGACGACCCCGGCCGTCTTCAGCTTCTGCCCGATAGCCGATCCGAACTCACCCTTGTCGACCGTGATCGTCACGGTCTCGTTCGTACCGTTCCCCTCATAGTCGGGGACATCGCCGAAACGGCTCTGATAGAACTGGTAACCGAAGTAGCTGACACCCGCGAAGCCACCACCGAACACCATGACGACCACCAGGCAGGCGCAGCCGCTGCGGCGCTTCTTACCGCCTTTGCCTGACTTACCGGATTTGCCGCCTTTTCCGCCGCGGCCTTTCCGGTCCGCCCGGCTCGAGCGCTCCTCGGCCTCATCGTCGTCGTCACCGCCACCGGCGAAGAACGCGTGCTCACCCTGGTCCGGGCCGGGATCCCAGTCGGTCCGCTCGGCGGCCGGCTGCTCCTCGGGCTCGGGCTCCGGACTGGGCGCGGGGGCGGGTGCCGATTCCGCGCGCCGGCGTGAGGGCGGCTCCGGCGGCGGATACGCGTCCGGCGTGCCGTAGAAGTCCTGTTGGCCGCCGCCGTAGGCCATCGCCTGCTGCTGTCCCCCGTAGGGGTCGGCCGGGTCCGCGACGTAAGGGGCCTGCGTGTGCTGGTGAGTTCCGTTGTTCCAGCCGTTGTCGGTGTGGCCGTACTGCTGCTGACCATGACCGGTGTACTGCTGCTGATGCTGGTTCTGGCCGGTGTACTGCTGCGCGGGGTCGCCGTACTCCTGCTGGTACTGCTGCTGGGCGTAGGCATCCTGGTGACCCTGATGGCCGTTGTTCCAGGCGCCGTTGCCGTTGTCGTACTGATGCTGGTACTGCTGCTCCGGGTGGTGCTGCTGCGGCTGGCCGCCGTAAGGGGACTGCGGGCCCTGGGCCTGCTGTCCGTCCCATCCGGCGTCCCCGTACAACGGGTCGTCCGGATGCCACGGTTCGGAGCCCGTGCCCCGGCCATACTCAGTCATCGATCCCCTAGAGCCGCGAGGCGGCGGTCACGCGGGGCCTGTGGCTCGGCGTTCGTCCCCGCCTCTTTTTGTGCGGTGGCTGTTCGAAGGCCACCGCATCGCGCGGAACGTTACCGTATCGCGATCAGATGACCACTTCGACGCCCTCGCCCGGAGCTTTACCTGACATCCGTTCGGATTCCAACGCTTGTTGCAGGATGATCACGGCTGCTGCCTGGTCGATGACCGACCTGCCCTTTTTGGATTTCACACCCGAGGCACGCAGTCCTTGACCGGCCGTCACCGTGGTCATCCTCTCGTCGAGGAGTCTGACCGGGACCGGCGCGATCATGCGGGCCAGTTCCTGGGCGAATCCCCGTACCTTGACTGCCGCCGGCCCCTCGCCCCCCTTGAGGGAGCGCGGAAGTCCGACGATTACCTCTATGGGTACGTACTCGTCGACCAGTTGTCTCAATCGCCGCTGAGCTGCGGGGACATCCCGTCCGGGAACGGTCTCGACCGGGGTGGCGAGGATCCCGTCGGGGTCGCAGGAGGCTACCCCGATGCGGGCGTCCCCGACGTCGAGCGCGAGCCGACGGCCGCGGCGCATGGCCGGGCCGTCGTCTTCGCTCGTGTGATCCGTCGTGCTCACTTGGCCGTCTCGGCGACCAGGCGCTCGACCGCGTCCACGGCCTCGCCGATGGCGGCCGGGTTCTGGCCACCGCCCTGGGCGACGTCCGGCTTGCCGCCACCGCCGCCGCCGAGGGTCTTGGCGGCCGTGCGGACCAGGTCGCCGGCCTTCAGTCCGCGCTCGCGGGCGGCCTCGTTGGTGGCGATGACCGTCAGCGGCTTGCCGTTCACGGCGGTGAAGAGGGCAACCACCACGGCCCGGCCGCCCTGGATGCGTCCGCGCACGTCGAGCACCAGCTTGCGGAGGTCGTCGGCGGTGGTTCCGTCCGGGACCTGACCGGTCACCACGGCAACGCCGGACACGTCCTTGGCGGACTCGGCGAGACCGGCGGCGGCCTGCAGCACCTTCTCGGCGCGGAACTTCTCGATCTCCTTCTCGGCGTCCTTCAGCTTGCCGAGCATGGCCGAAACCTTCTCCGGAAGCTCCTCCGGGCGGCCCTTGATCAGCTCCTGGAGCTGGGCGACGACCGTGTGCTCACGGGCCAGGAAGTTGTAGGCGTCGACGCCGACCAGGGCCTCGATACGGCGCACCCCGGAGCCGATGGACGACTCTCCGAGCAGCTTGACCAGGCCGAGCTGCGAGGTGTTGTGGACGTGCGTGCCGCCGCACAGCTCCTTGGAGAAGTCGCCGATGGTGACGACACGGACCCGCTCGCCGTACTTCTCGCCGAACTCGGCGATGGCGCCCTGCTTCTTGGCCTCGTCGAGGCTCAGGATCTCCGCGTGGACGTCAAGGTCACGGGAGAGCACCTCGTTGATCTTCTGCTCGACGTCGGTCATCACGGCCGTCGGAACGGCGGAGGGGGAACCGAAGTCGAAACGGAAGCGGCCGGGCTGGTTCTCGGAACCGGCCTGGGCGGCCGTCGGACCGAGGGCGTCCCGCAGGGCCTGGTGGGTGAGGTGGGTGGCCGAGTGGGCACGGGCGATGGCCGTGCGGCGGCGTCCGTCGATCGAGGCCTGGGCCTTGGCGCCGACGGTCACCTCACCGACCTGGACGACGCCCTTGTGGACGTAGACGCCGGGCACCGGCTTCTGGCAGTCGCGGATCTCGATGACGGCACCGGAGTCGATCCTGATCCTGCCGGTGTCACCGATCTGGCCACCGCCCTCGGCGTAGAACGGGGTGCGGTCGAGGACGATCTCGACCTCGTCGCCCTCGGTGGCGGCGGGCGAGGAGAGCCCGTCGACGAGGATGCCGACGACCGTCGACTCGCCCTCGGTGTCCGAGTAGCCGATGAACTCGGTCTCCCCGGCGGCGTCGGCGATCTCGCGGTAGGCACCGAGGTCGGCGTGGCCGGTCTTCTTGGCGCGGGCGTCGGCCTTGGCGCGGTCCCGCTGCTCCTTCATCAGGCGGCGGAAGCCGTCCTCGTCCACGGACAGGCCCTGCTCGGCGGCCATCTCCAGGGTGAGGTCGATCGGGAAGCCCCAGGTGTCGTGGAGCAGGAACGCCTTGTCACCGGCGAGGACCCGGCCACCGCCGGCCTTGGTCTCCGTCACGGCGGTGTCGAGGATGTTGGTGCCGGCCTTCAGCGTCTTGAGGAAGGCGTTCTCCTCGGCGAGGGCGACCTTCTCGATGCGCTCGCGGTCGGTGATCAGCTCGGAGTACTGCTGCCCCATCATGGCGATGACGACGTCGATGAGGTCCTGGACGACCGGGCCGGTGGCGCCGAGGAGGCGCATGTTGCGGATGGCGCGGCGCATGATGCGGCGCAGGACGTAGCCACGGCCCTCGTTGCCGGGGGTGACGCCGTCGCCGATGAGCATCACGGCGGTGCGGATGTGGTCGGTGACCACGCGCAGGGAGACGTCGGACTCGTGGGCGTCGCCGTAGCGGACGCCGGTGAGTTCGGTGGCCTTGTCGATGACGGCCATGGAGGTGTCGATCTCGTACATGTTCTGCACGCCCTGCAGAATCATGGCGAGGCGCTCCATGCCGAGGCCCGTGTCGATGTTCTTGCTGGGCAGCTCGCCGAGGATCTCGAAGTCCTCCTTGGAGGTGCCCTCGCCGCGCTCGTACTGCATGAAGACCAGGTTCCAGATCTCCACGTACCGCTCGTCGTTGACGGCCGGGCCGCCCTCGACGCCGAACTCCGGGCCACGGTCGTAGTTGATCTCGGAACAGGGGCCGCACGGGCCGGGGACGCCCATGGACCAGTAGTTGTCCTTCTTGCCGAGGCGCTGGATGCGCTCCTTGGGCACGCCGATCTGCTCGTGCCAGATGCGCTCGGCCTCGTCGTCGTCCTTGTAGACGGTGATCCAGAGCTTCTCCGGCTCCAGGCCGTAACCACCCTTGTCCTGGGGGCTGGTGAGCAGCTCCCAGGCGTGCTTGATGGCGCCTTCCTTGAAGTAGTCGCCGAAGGAGAAGTTGCCGCACATCTGGAAGAACGTGCCGTGGCGGGTGGTCTTGCCCACCTCTTCGATGTCCGGCGTGCGCACGCACTTCTGCACGCTGGTGGCGCGGGCGAAGGAGGGCTTGACCTCACCGAGGAAGTACGGCTTGAAAGGAACCATGCCGGCGTTGACCAGGAGCAGAGTCGGGTCGTCCGCGATGAGCGACGCCGAAGGGACAACGGTGTGACCGCGCTCCTCGAAGAAGCTCAACCAGCGGCGACGAATCTCGGCCGACTCCATCAGTGGTCCTCATTCCGGTTGTACGGGTACGACGAACTGTCGACGTACCTCGGATTCCTGCTGTACTTCGGGGTGTTGCTGTTCTCGATGGCGACGACATGCCTCGGGGCGGGCAGCTCCGGGTAGCTGTCGGGGTTGGCCTCGATGCCGAGTGCCTCGCCCAGTTCGGCCTCCCGCTGGGCCATGTGGTCGCGGACGTCGAGCGCGAAGCCGACCGCCCGGTCCTTGAGCTTGTGGCCCGCCTCGACCGCCTTGTGCGCGGCCTGGCCGGCGAGGTGCTCCGGGGTGAGCTGCTTCAGCTTGCGGTTGACCTTGGTGGTGGCCCACACGCCGGCGGCGACCCCTGTGGTGAACCAGAACGTACGGCGGAACATCGCTCGGTCAGTCCTTCTTTCCACGGGTGTCACGCCTGCTCCGGCGGGTGCCGGGAACCGTGCGTCCCACGATCACGGTACGGCCGCGCTGCTCGGCGGGCTCGTCCTCCCGGCGTCCGCCCCCCATGGCCCGGCGTACGCCGTAGCCGAAGGCGGCGACCTTGACGAGGGGGCCGCCGAAGGTGGACGCGACGGTCGTGGAGAGCGCCGAGGCGTTCGACGTGACCTCCTGGACGTCCGACGCGATGGCGTCGACCCGCTCGATCTGGGTCTGCGCGGAGCGGACAGCGGTGGACGCGTCGGCGAGGAGGGGGACGGCCTGGTCGGTCACGTCCGCGACGAGCTTGGTGGTCGCCCTGAGCGTCTGGGCCAGCCTCGCCAGCGCGACGGCGAGGAAGGAGACCAGAATCGCCCAGAAGACGGCCACCAGGATCCCGGCCACCTCTCCACCGGACACTGTCTGCACCCGCTCCCTGGAACATGCCTGAACGTCGAAAAGTCGTGTCCCGAGCCTATCGCGCCCGAGCGATCGCCCAGTACCGCATTACTGCCTATCGACCGCCACCTGTCGCACCGCCCGCGGTGATGCCTGTCGCGGGAAGGCGAGAGCCCGCCGCCCCGCCCGCCACGAGGGCGGGGGGACGACGGGCTGACGCTCGGTGCGTGTGTGCTACGTCCGTCGAAAGACGATCAGCGGGCGTAGTACTCGACGACGAGCTGCTCGTCGCAGATGACCGGAACTTCCTTGCGGTTGGGCTCGCGGTCCAGGCGGAACGCCAGGGCCTTGAGGTTCACCTGCAGGTAGCGGGGGGTCTCACCGTCGGCGGCGAAGCCACCCTCGCGGGCGACCTCGAACAGCGGCTTCTGGCGGCTGCGCTCACGGACCATGACGACGTCGTCCGGCTTGACGCGGAACGACGGCTTGTCGACCTTGCCACCGTTGACCTCGATGTGGCCGTGGACGACCATCTGGCGGGCCTGGTAGATCGTGCGGGCGATGCCCGAACGCAGGACCAGCGCGTCGAGACGGCGCTCGAGCTCGATGATCAGGGCCTCACCGGTCTTGCCCTGGACCTTGGAGGCACGCTCGTAGGCGCGGACGAGCTGGCGCTCGGACACGTCGTACTGCGCGCGCAGACGCTGCTTCTCGAGCAGACGGACCTTGTAGTCCGAGTTCTGCTTGCGGCCGCGGCCGTGCTCGCCCGGCGGGTAGGGGCGGGCCTCGAAGTACTTGACGGCCTTCGGGGTCAGCGCGATGCCGAGGGCACGCGACTTCTTGACCTTGGGGCGGGACTGGTTCGCCACTTCTTTTCCTTTTCCTCTTCGGCTGCCTCAGGGTTACGGGAGGTCGCATCCGCAGCCGGGGAATCCCGTCGGGTCCGCTGGGAACCTGTCGGGTAGCCGCTCCCCTGGTCTGGGCACATACGTGCAGCACACGAACGGCCCACCGACCGGTCCCGGAATTCCGAGTGGTGGTGGGCTGCCCGCGACACCTACGACGGTGCGCGACGCTCCTGGATCATGAAGATCCGGCTGGTTGTCCCGCCTGAGGCGCCGACCGGAGCCGGACACGGGACGCAGCACTGGGGAGAAGTCTACAGGGGGTTCAGGACTGCTTCCGACCGAGGTTCTTCCTGGTCCACTCCACCGCGTCGGCGTACCGGGCCTCGGCACCGTGTCTGGTCGGGGTGTAGTACTCCCGCCCCTGGATCTCGTCCGGCGCGTACTGCTGGGCGGCGATCCCCTCGGGAAGGTCGTGCGGGTAGACGTACCCCTGGGCGTGCCCCAGCTTGGCCGCGCCCTTGTAGTGCCCGTCCCGCAGGTGTGGAGGCACGGGGCCGGCCAGGCCCTTGCGTACGTCCTCCATGGCGGCGCCGATGGCGGTCGTCGCGGCGTTCGACTTCGGGGCCAGGGCGAGGGCGATCGTTGCGTGGCTGAGGGTGAGCGCGGCCTCGGGGAAGCCGATCATGGCGACGGCCTGGGCGGCGGCGACGGCTGTGGGCAGCGCGTTCGGGTCGGCGAGGCCGATGTCCTCGCTGGCGGAGATCATCAGGCGGCGGGCGATGAAGCGGGGGTCCTCCCCGGCCTCGATCATGCGGGCCAGGTAGTGCAGCGCGGCGTCGACGTCGGAGCCGCGGATGGACTTGATGAGGGCGCTGGCCACGTCGTAGTGCTGGTCGCCGTCGCGGTCGTACTTCACGGCGGCGCGGTCGACGGTCTCCTCCAGCGTCTGGAGTCCGATCTCCTCCTCTCCCTTGTCGAGGGCGGCGCCGGCGGCGGCCTCCAGGGCGGTCAGCGCCCGGCGGGCGTCACCGCCGGCGATGCGCAGGAGGTGGCCCTCGGTGTCCTCGGGGAGAGTGACGGCGCCCTTGAGGCCGCGCTCGTCGGTCAGGGCGCGCCGCAGGAGACCGCGCAGGTCGTCGTCGGTGAGGGGTTCGAGGGTGAGGAGGAGGGAGCGGGACAGCAGGGGGGAGATCACCGAAAAGTACGGGTTCTCCGTGGTCGCCGCGATCAGGGTGACCCAGCGGTTCTCGACGGCCGGGAGCAGGGAGTCCTGCTGGGCCTTGCTGAAGCGGTGGATCTCGTCGAGGAAGAGGACGGTCTCCTTGCCGTAGCCGCCGGTGGCCCGGCGGGCGCCCTCGATGACCGCGCGGACCTCCTTGACTCCGGCGGTGATCGCGGAGAGCTCCACGAAACGCTTGTTGGTGGCCTTGGAGACGACGTACGCCAGGGTGGTCTTGCCGGTGCCGGGCGGGCCCCAGAGGATCACCGAGGAGGGGCCGGCCGGTCCGCCGCCGGACTCGCCGACCAGTCGGCGCAGGGGCGAGCCGGGCTTCAGCAGATGCTGCTGGCCGACGACCTCGTCGAGGGTGCGCGGACGCATCCGTACGGCCAGGGGACTGGCGGCCGGGTCCTTCTCCTGGCGTTCTTCGGCTGCGGCGGTGAACAGATCGGGCTCCACACGGAAAACCCTATGTCACGCCACTGACAGACCGGCCCCGGCGGCCGCCCCCGCAGGAGCCGCCGTCAGCTGGTCCAGAAGTCCCACCAGCGGGTCAGGATCAGCATGCCGATGATGCCGATGTGCATCACGGGCAGGACCCAGGTGAACTCGCCGAGGAAGCCTTTCAGCCAGCCGGGGGCGGGCAGGAATCCGCTGCGGATGTTGGAGGACGTCACGTACCAGAACATCAGGATCGTGGCGGCCCAGGCGAGGCAGCACCACAGGCAGAGCGAGTTGATGTTGTACAGCGACTGGTACTGCAGCCAGGTCACGAAGCCGACGCCGAAGGCGGTGCCCGCGTTGAAGGTCAGCCAGTACCAGCGCGGGTAGGTCGCGCGGGCGAGCAGGCTCACGCCGACGCAGATGACGATGCCGTACGCGACGAGGCCGAGCATCGGGTTGGGGAATCCGAAGACGGAGGCCTGGTCGCTCTTCATGATGTTGCCGCAGGAGACGACCGGGTTGAGGCTGCACCCGGGGGTGAAGTTCGGGTCCTCCAGCAGCTTGAACTTGTCGATCGTGATGACCCAGGACGCGAGCAGTCCGGCCGCGCCGGTGATCAGCAGCAGGATCGCGAAGGCACGACTGCCGCCCACCGTGCGCGCGGCCTCGGTGTGTTCGCGATCGGTGGTCGAGACGTCCCTGACTGTCGTCTTGCTCATCACGTCGATTCCGTCGATTCCGTAGCGCCGAAGGGGCCACTGGGGCACGGTCATTGTGCCGTACACCCTCGCGCCCGGGCCGTTCGCCGGACGTAAATGTCGCCCCTGCCACCCGTACAGGGCGGCAGGGGCGACAAGGGTTCGACTCAGCCGAGCCGGGCCTCCAGCTCGGCCACGATCTCGTTCACGCCGACGGCGACCTGCTCACCGGACTCCATGTCCTTGAGCTGGACCACGCCCTCGGCGAGGTCGCGCTCCCCGGCGACGACCGTGTAGCGCGCGCCGCTGCGGTTGGCGTTCTTCATCGCGCCCTTGAGGCCCTTGCCCCCATAGGCGAAGTCGGCCGCGATGCCCACCTTGCGCAGTTCGGTGACCTTGGCGAACAGCAGGCGGCGGGCCTCCTCGCCGAGCGGGACGGCGAACACGCTGGTGGCGGCGGGGAGTTCGAGCTCGACGCCCTCCGCCTCCAGGGCCAGGACGGTGCGGTCGACGCCGAGGGCCCAGCCGACCGACGGCAGGGCGGGGCCGCCGATCATCTCGGAGAGGCCGTCGTAGCGGCCGCCGCCGCCCACCGCGGACTGGGAGCCGAGGCCGTCGTGGACGAACTCGAAGGTCGTACGGGTGTAGTAGTCGAGGCCGCGGACCAGCTTGAGGTCGTCCTCGAAGGCGACGCCCGCCGCGGTGATCAGCTCACGGACCTCCTCGTGGTACGCCTTGCAGGCGTCGCAGAGGTAGTCGCGCAGCAGCGGGGCGTCGGTGAGCTGCTTCTGGACGTCGCCGCGCTTGTCGTCGAGGACGCGCAGCGGGTTGATCTCCGCTCGGCGCAGGGTCTCCTCGTCCAGGTCCAGGCCGCGCAGGAACTCCTTCAGGGCCGCCCGGTAGACAGGACGGCACTCCTTGTCGCCCAGGCTGTTGAGGAGGATGCGGAAGTTCCTGAGGCCCAGCGAGCGGTACGCCTGGTCCGCCAGGATGATCAACTCGGCGTCCAAGGCCGGGTCCTCGGCCCCGATCGCCTCGGCGCCGACCTGGGAGAAGTGGCGGTACCGGCCCTTCTGGGGGCGCTCGTAGCGGTAGTACGAGCCGGAGTACCAGAGCTTGACCGGGAGGTTGCCCACCTTGTGGAGGTTGGCCTCCAGGGCGGCGCGCAGGACGGAGGCGGTGCCCTCGGGGCGCAGGGCGAGCCGGTCGCCGCCCTTGGTCTCGAAGGCGTACATCTCCTTGGTCACGATGTCGGTGGACTCACCCACACCGCGTGCGAACAGCTCGACGCTCTCGAAGCCGGGCGTCTCGATGTAGCCGTAGCCGGAGTCGCGCAGCGGCGCGGCGATGGCCTCGCGGACGGCCAGGTACTTGGCGCTGTCCGGGGGCAGCAGGTCGTACGTGCCCTTGGGGGCCTGAAAGGTGCTCACGGAAGGTCTCTCGTCACATTCCTCGTCGGGGAGCCGAAGGGGCTCCCTGGCCGCCGGCGGCCACCTGCCGCAGATACGGGTTGGTGGCGCGCTCCTGGCCGATGGTCGTCTGGGGGCCGTGGCCGGACAGCACCACGGTCGAGTCGTCGAGCGGCAGGCACACGCGGGCCAGCGAGTCGAGCATCTCGGCCATGTCGCCGCCGGGCAGGTCGGTGCGTCCGATGGAGCCGGCGAACAGCAGATCCCCGGAGAAGAACACGGAGGGGATCTCCGTGTTCTCGGGCATCCGGAAGGTCACCGACCCCTTGGTATGGCCGGGCGCGTGCGAGACGGCCAGTTCCAGACCGGCCAGCTCCAGCTTCGCGCCGTCGGTCAGCTCCCTGACGTCACCCGGCTCCCCCACGGTCAGTTCGCCCATGAGCGGCATGCCGATGGAACGGCCGAGCGCCTTCTCGGGGTCGCTCATCATGTACCGGTCCTCGGGGTGGATCCACGCCGGTACGTCGTGCGCGCCGCACACGGGGACGACCGAGGCCACATGGTCGAGGTGGCCGTGGGTGAGGACGACGGCGACGGGCTTGAGCCGATGCTTCTTCAGCGTCTCCTCGACTCCCTGGGTGGCCTGGTGGCCCGGGTCGATGATCACGCACTCCTCACCGGCGGCGGGGGCGACCAGATAACAGTTGGTCCCCCAGGCCCCGGCGGGGAACCCGGCAATGAGCACGATCGTCCTTCTTGTGGCGTACGAGGATGGTGGGTTGCTGTGGATCAGAGCCTACCGGCGCTGCCGTTTCCCCAGCGAACCCATATACGGTACGGGTCACACGTAAACAGTCGACTCGACGGACGCGCGACGCACCTGTCGGCGGACGAGACGCATGAGGAGAGAACCCCGTGGTCAGCCAGGATCAGCGGCGGCGTCAGCTCGCCCGGGAGAAGTTCTTGCGGCAGCAGCAGCGGCGTACGTCCGCGCGGCGCAAGGCCCATGTCCGCAACGCCGTGATCGCCTCGGTGCTCGGTGTGATCCTGGTGGGCAGCGTGGCGCTGTACACGACCGACGTGCTCAAGGGTGACGACAAGAAGGACAACGCGGGCGCGGAGGTGTCGCCGAGCCCGTCGCCCAGCGCCAGCAAGGCGCCGGATCCGTGCGAGAAGCCGGCCGCGGGCAAGGTGGAGAAGCTCACCTACAAGAAGGAGCCCGCGCTCACCATCGACAAGAGCGCGAAGTACACGATGGATCTGCAGACCACCTGCGGCTCCATCCCCATAACGATGGACGCGGCGAAGGCCCCGCACACGGTCAACTCGTTCGACTTCCTGGTGAACAAGGGCTACTTGGACCACACCAAGTGCCACCGTCTCACCACGCAGGGTATCTACGTGCTGCAGTGCGGTGACCCCCAGGGCACCGGCATGGGCGGTCCCGGCTACACGATCCCCGACGAGAACCTCAAGGACCCGCGCCTGAAGGGCGATGTGTACCCCGCGGGCACGGTCGCGATGGCGAACCAGTTCAACGGGCAGACGGGCGAGGGCAAGAACAGCGGCGGCAGCCAGTTCTTCCTCGTCTTCCAGGACAGTCCGCTGCCGGCCAACTACACACCGTTCGGCACGATCACCAAGGCGGGGATGAAGGTCCTGACGAAGATCGCCAAGGCCGGCGAGAACACCGGCATGGGTGATGGAGCGCCCAACGCGACCGTCGTGATCAACAAGGCGACTGTCAAGAAGTCCTGACCCCCAACAGCGAAATTTCGGTCGCGCGGGATGCGGACAGGCAACCCGCCGGTCGCCTATGTTGGCCGTGACGAAACTGTGGACGATGCCCGGGGGCGCTGAGGCCCCTTGCAGGCATCATGTGGAGGAGGCGCTGTGAGCAGCGACCCGTGGGGCCGCGTCGACGAGACGGGGACCGTGTACGTGCGTACGGCCGACGGCGAGCAGGTCGTCGGTTCCTGGCAGGCCGGCTCCCCCGAGGAAGCGCTGGCCTACTTCGAGCGCAAGTACGAGGGCTTGGTCGTCGAAATCGGCCTCCTCGAGAAGCGGGTGAAGACCACTGATCTGTCCGCGAAGGACGCATCGGTCGCGATCGACCACATTCGCGAGCAGGTGGACGCGCATCACGCGGTCGGTGACCTGGACGCGCTGAAGGTCCGGCTGGACAAGCTCGTCGAGACGGTCGACGCGCGCCGCGAGGAGCGCAAGCAGCAGCGGGCCAAGCAGTCCGACGAGGCCCGGCACGCCAAGGAGGCCCTGGTCACCGAGGCGGAGGAGCTGGCCCAGTCCGACCAGTGGCGGTCCGCCGGTGAGCGGCTGCGGGCGCTGGTGGACACCTGGAAGGGTCTGCCCCGGCTGGACCGCAAGTCCGACGACGAGCTCTGGCACCGCTTCTCGCACGCCCGCTCGGCGTTCTCCAAGCGTCGCAAGGCCCACTTCGCGCAGCTCGACGCGCAGCGCGAGGACGCCCGCAAGATCAAGGAGAAGCTGGTCGCGGAGGCCGAGGGTCTGTCCGACTCGACCGACTGGGGCCCCACGGCCGCGCGCTACCGCGAGCTGATGGCCGACTGGAAGGCCGCGGGCCGCGCCCAGCGCGAGCACGAGGACGACCTGTGGAACCGCTTCCGCGGTGCCCAGGACGTCTTCTTCGCCGCCCGCAGCTCCGTGTTCGCCGAGCGTGACGCGGAGCAGTCGGAGAACCTCAAGCTCAAGGAGGAGCTGGCCGGGGAGGCGGAGAAGATCCTGCCGGTGACGGATCTGAAGTCGGCGCGTGCCGCCTTCCGCTCGCTCAACGAGCGCTGGGAGGCCATCGGCCACGTCCCGCGCGACGCCCGCCCGAAGGTGGAGGCCCGGATGCACGCCGTCGAGCGGGCCATCCAGGAGGCCGAGGAAGCGGAGTGGCGCCGGACCAACCCGGAGGCCCGCGCCCGTGCCGCCGGTCTCACGGGGCAGCTCCAGGCCGCCGTCGACAAGCTGGGCAGCCAGATCGAGGCCGCCCGCGCCCAGGGCAACAACGCCAAGGCCGACAAGCTCCAGCGGGAGCTCGACGGCCGTCAGGCCCTGCTGGACCAGGCCCTGAAGGGTCTGCAGGAGTTCGGCGGCTGACACCGACGGCACGGACGAGAGGGGCGGGCGCCCGCGGGGTGGGGGGGGCCCGGGCCTCAGGTCGGGCGTGGACAC
>NZ_JBSFCF010000025.1:2334-138898 GCF_053593335.1 Streptomyces sp. NPDC002324 | reverse complement strand
TGGTACAACGACCGCACCGGGCAGCCGGTCAAACGGTCACTGATCGCCTACGACCACTGACCGTGACGAAAGCCCCTTGGACTCATTCATCTAGTGGCTCGGGGGTGCCCGTGGAATCGCGCGTGCGGCCCGGTGGGGCTTCTCGCGCAGTTCCCCGCGCCCCCAGAAACATCAGGCCCTGCGCGACCAGCCCCACGCACCCACACCCACACCCGCACCCGCACCCGCCCACGAACCTCCACCCCCGAGCCACTGGGCGCCCCACGCAAAAAAGCAAGCGCTTAGAAAAGTGCGGTCGGAGTCACACCCGACTACCCGTGACCCCGCCCATACGTACGGGTAACTTCCCCCACAGCCCTGCTTTCCGTCGCATGCCAATGGAGCCGTGATGCCCGAAGCCGTGATCGTCTCAGCCGCCCGCTCCCCCATCGGCCGTGCTTTCAAGGGCTCGCTGAAGGACCTGCGCCCGGACGACCTGACCGCCACGATCGTCGCCGCCGCCCTCGCGAAGGTCCCGGAACTGGACCCGAGGGACATCGACGACCTGATGCTCGGCTGCGGCCTCCCCGGCGGCGAGCAGGGCCACAACCTGGGCCGCATCGTCGCCGTACAGCTGGGCATGGACCACCTGCCGGGCTGCACGGTCACCCGTTACTGTTCCTCCTCGCTCCAGACGTCCCGCATGGCCCTGCACGCCATCAAGGCCGGCGAGGGCGACGTCTTCATCTCCGCGGGCGTGGAGGTCGTCAGCAGCACCGCGCGCGGCACGAGCGACATCCCCACCGCACGCAACCCCCTCTTCGCCGAGGCCGAGGCCCGCACGGAGTCCGTCTCCAAGTCGGTCGGCGCCTCCTGGCACGACCCGCGCGAGGACGGCCTGCTCCCCGACCCGTACATCGCGATGGGGCAGACCGCGGAGAACCTGGCCCGCCAGTGGGGCGTGACCCGCGAGGACATGGACGAATTCGGTGTCCGCTCGCAGAACCTCGCCGAGGAAGCCATCAAGAAGGGCTTCTGGGAGCGCGAGATCACCCCGGTGACGCTGCCCGACGGCACGGTCGTCAGCAAGGACGACGGCCCGCGCGCGGGCGTCACCCTGGAGGCCGTGCAGGGCCTGAAGCCGGTCTTCCGCGAGGACGGCCTGGTCACCGCCGGCAACTGCTGCCCGCTGAACGACGGCGCCGCCGCCCTGGTCATCATGTCCGACACCAAGGCGCGGGACCTCGGGCTCACCCCGCTCGCCCGGATCGTCTCCACCGGCGTCTCCGGCCTCTCCCCCGAGATCATGGGCTACGGCCCGGTGGAGGCGTCGAAGCAGGCCCTGTCCCGTGCGGGTCTCACCGTCGACGACATCGACCTGTTCGAGATCAACGAGGCCTTCGCCGCCCAGGTGATCCCCTCCTACCGCGACCTGGACATCCCGCTGGACAAGCTGAACGTGAACGGCGGCGCCATCGCCGTCGGCCACCCCTTCGGCATGACCGGCGCCCGCATCACCGGCACGCTCATCAACTCCCTCCAGTTCCACGACAAGCAGTTCGGCCTGGAGACGATGTGCGTCGGCGGCGGTCAGGGCATGGCGATGGTCATCGAGCGCCTCAGCTGAGACCCGCCCGCCGCGCGCACGCGGAGCCGTGACTGTTCGAACGCGCACCGCGATGCCATGGCCCGGAGTCCCGATTTCCCAAGGGCTCCGGGCCGTTTTGTGATCCAATCTCCCCCAGGATGTGACCTATCTCCCTTCGGGGAGGGATTTACGCAGGTCAGAGTCGTTTCACCACCAAACATCGAGCCCAGATTCCTGCCCGATTCGTGACGTTACGCACTGACAGCTGGTTAGTCCGCCCTTCAAGCTGATGTAGGAAGTCGGGGGTCGACTTTGAACCGGGAGTACGTCAGTGAGCGCTATGCCGATCGCCTTGCTGCTCACCACGGCCGCCACCGCGGCCGTGGGCGTCGCCGTCCTGCGCACCCTCACGGGGCTGCGCCGACAGGTCGCCGCCCTGCGCGCCGAGCTGGCCGAGAGCCGGGCCGCCGGGGTGCGCGCGCCGGTGCCGGCCGCCCGGCCGGCCGGCGACACGGAGGAGATACGCGCCGCCGTCGCCGAGGCACTCGCCGAGGAGCGGGAGCGTGAGCTGGCCGAGGCGAGGGCGTTCTGGGCCGCCCAGGAGTCCCGTGACGTCTCCGACGCGCCCTCGCTGCTGGGTCTGCCCGACAGCGACCTGTTCATGCCCCGGCAGTCCGATTTCGCGGGTCTGGAGCACCTGGAGCCGGTGATCGAGCCGAGCCTGGAGGGCGACGAGTACGCCCCGGACTCGGCGGAGCTGGCCGCGGCCCGCCGCCGGCACCCCTCGCACCCCGACTTCGTGCCGGTGCAGTCGCCCGTCACCAACGACCACGAGCGCACGGTCGCCTGCCTGGAGGACCTCGCCGCCTCCCGCACCGAGCTGGCCGACGTCCGTCCGGGTCCCCTCGGCACCCTCGACGTCTACGTCTTCGCCGACGGCACCACGCTCTGCATGACCCCCGGCCACCGCGAGACCGCCGAACGCCTGGCCACGGCGCTCCAGAGCGGTGACACCCCGGTCCTGCTGGGCGGCTCGGGCATCTCGGGCGCGTACACGCTCACGTTCGAGTGCGGCGACGACATGGTCTACATCCTGGCGGACCGGGTCATCGCGTCGCTGTAGAGGGCGCCGCGGCCGCGCCCCGCGGCTCACACCCCGGCGCGCCGCTGAGCCTCCTCCACCAGCGCCACGGCCTCCGCCACCGCGTTCTCGTCGCCGAGCACCAGCGCGAGATCGTTCCCGGCGACCATGACCTGATCGGCCGCCGCGAACATCCCCACGTCCGGCATCTGGCGGGCGTCCGTGCCCGGCGCCTCCAGCCGCTGGGCCCGCAGCGCCATCTCCCGGGCCAGTGCCAGCGCCTCCGCGGCGGCCCCCCGCTGCAGCCGGCTCTGCGGTGCGGCCCGCAACCGGTCGGCGAAATGATCCACGGCACGGGTCAACGGCGTCGTATCAAGCACGCCGCGAGAGTACGCGCCCTCACCGGACTGTTGCCAACAGGCCGCCACTCAGGCAACGTGACCTGAAGGACCGGCTTACATTCCCTTTCGTCCGGAGGCGCCGATGTCCCAAGTCTTCTCCGAGGAGACCCATCGCAACCTGCTCGCCCGCATCCCCCATTGCACCGGTCGTGAAATCTCCGACTGGCTCCGCAAAGTCGACGAAGGCCCCGCTCTCCCCAACTTCGAGGAGAAGGTCAGCTGGCTCCGGCACGAGTACGACCTCGCGTACGGACACGCCAAAGCGATCGTTCACGAGTACGACCTGAGGAGGGCCGCGCGGAAGTTCCGTTGAAGCCGCCGAGAACCGACGAAGGCCCCCCGAACCAGCCGGTTCGGGGGGCCTTCGACATGGGGGCCGGATCAGTCCCGGCCCCAGAGCGTCACTCCTAGTCGTCGCCGCTGAAGATGGCGACCAGGCGGAGCATCTCGACGTAGATCCACACGAGGGTCATGGTCAGGCCGAACGCGGCCAGCCAGGCCTCCTCGCGCGGGGCGCCGTAGGCGATGCCGTCCTCGATCTGCTTGAAGTCGAGGGTCAGGAAGAAGGCGCCGAGCACGATCGCGAGGATGCTGACGGCCGCGCCGAGCGCGCCCATGTTGCGCAGTCCGCCGTCCGGGGCGACCCCGAAGACGACGAGCAGCAGGTTGACCGCCATGACCAGCACGAAGGCGATCGCGATGGTCATACCGATACGGGCGTACCGCGCGGTCACCCGGATCCAGCCCGCCCGGTAGACCAGGAGGGTGGCGCCGGAGACGGCCATGGTGCCGAGCACGGCCTGGAAGGGCGCGCCGTTCCACCGCGAGTTGAACATCTCGCTGAGCACGCCGAGGAAGACACCCTCGAAGGCCGCGTAGGACAGGATCAGCGCGGGCGAGGCCTTGCGCTTGAAGGACTGCACCATCGCCAGGACGAAGGCGATGAGCGCGGCGCCGATGGCCAGGCCGTAGCTCGTGGGCGACACCGGCAGGAGGGCCCAGGCGAGGACCGCGCCGACGACGACCGTGCCGAGCGTCATGGCCGAGCGCATGACCACGTCGTCCATGGTCATGGCGCCCGTGCGGGCCGGAGCCTGCGGCGGGACGCCGTGCTGCACGTCCTGCTGGGCGTACGGGTTGGTCGCGTACGGGTTGCCACCCTGCTGGGCGTAGGGGTTGCCCTGGGTGCCGACAGCTGCTCCCCCGGCCTGCGGCGCGGTGTTGAAGCCCGCGTGGCCGTTGTCGCGGCTGAACCCCCGTCGCGAGAAGACCGGGTTGCTGCTCCTCATTTCACTCCTCCATGGCCACCCTGCGTGGCCTTGGCTCAAGAGTAATAGGTAGGCAAAGGATTGACTCTACTGCTTGGGGAGGATCTTTCCCTGCCCTTGTCGTCGAACACGCTACGCGTCCAGGTGATTCCCCGGCCCGCCCGCCCTCACCCATGACCAACCCGGTACGGGCCCGCAATCGTCCGGAGATCAACCACGGCCGCGCCCACACCGTCACGCGCCTCCCGGACGCGGCTCACCCGAGGGCAGCATGTGGGAATGTGAGCGAAAATGCGCGATTTTGGTCGGAGGTGCCCGGAACCGGACTTGAACCGGTACGCCCGCGAGGGGCAGCGAGGTTTAAGCTCGCCGTGTCTGCATTCCACCATCCGGGCAGGCCATGGGCTCCGCGCTGAGCTTCCGAGCCTATCGGGAGGCTTCCCCCGAACAGTCGACCGGCGGACCGATGTTGTCTTATTTTATTGACGCCTGAGGGTGCATCAGCCCACGGAACACGCCATCCGCACTTGCCAACAGCCTTCCGGACGGCCCGACCGGGCGTATGCGGAATGACGGAATTTCACCGCCCGAACGAGCGCCTCGCCGAGGACACACGCGGTGACGCGACGACTCTGGTCGGTCATGACGGTGCGCGAACGGGATCTGACGGCCCCTCGAATCGGACACGAACCCCCAGCGGGCGGACCCCGCCGTCATCCCCAGGTATGACGCGCCGCCCGCCCGTCCGTCAGAAGTCTGCCCCCGGAACCAGGACAGCGGCTGACTACACGGCGCTCTCGCGTCGGGACGATGGAGGCATCACGAAGCGAACGGCTTCCGGCATGCCGCGCGGCACGACCCGGCGCGCGCCGGCCGTCTCTCCGCCCCCTCCGACCGTCGCCGCCCCGCAAGGAGTTCCCACCCGTGACCACCACTCCCCTCGCCGACCGGGCCACCGTCGTGGCCGCCCGCGCCACGGAACTGTCGAAGGTCTACGGACAGGGCGAGACCCGGGTGGTCGCGCTGGACCAGGTCTCCATCGACTTCCGGCAGGCCCAGTTCACCGCGATCATGGGCCCCTCGGGCTCCGGCAAGTCCACGCTGATGCACTGTGTGGCGGGCCTGGACACCTTCTCGGCCGGGTCCGTCCGCATCGGCGACACCGAGCTGGGTTCGCTGAAGGACAAGCAGCTCACCAAGTTGCGCCGGGACAAGATCGGCTTCATCTTCCAGGCGTACAACCTGCTGCCGACGCTGACGGCGATGGAGAACATCACCCTCCCGATGGACATCGCGGGCCGCAAGCCTGACAGGCAGTGGCTGGACACCGTGATCCGGATGGTGGGCCTCGCCGACCGGCTGAGCCACCGGCCCGCCCAGCTCTCCGGCGGCCAGCAGCAGCGCGTGGCCGTCGCCCGGGCGCTCGCCTCCCGCCCGGACATCATCTTCGGCGACGAGCCGACCGGAAACCTCGACTCGCGGTCGGGTGCCGAGGTGCTGGGCTTCCTGCGCAACTCCGTACGGCAGTTGGGGCAGACCGTGGTGATGGTGACGCACGACCCGGTGGCCGCGGCGTACGCGGACCGGGTCGTCTTCCTCGCCGACGGACGCCTCGTGGACGAGATCCACGAGCCGACGGCCGACTCCGTCCTGGACCGCATGAAGAAGTTCGACAGCAAGGGCCGTACGAGCTAGGGGAGTTCGGAGAGTCCGCCCCGCGGACAGCGCTCGACCACCCACCGTCCTCACCCCTCCGACCCCTGACAGGGATCCCACTCATGTTCCGTACCGCCCTGCGCAACGTGCTCTCGCACAAGGCCAGGCTTCTCATGACCGTGCTCGCGGTGATGCTCGGCGTCGCCTTCGTGTCGGGCACGCTGGTCTTCACGAACACCGTCTCGGACGCGCTGCAGAAGAGTTCGGCCAAGGGCTTCGACCACGTGGACGTCGCGGTCCAGTCGGGGTACCGGCCGGACGAGGGCGACACCGTCGCCGAGCAGCCGAAGTTGACGCCCGAGCTGCTGAAGAAGGTCGAGGGGGTGCCCGGCGCCGAGTCGGCCATCGGTGTGGTGAGCGGGTTCGCCGCGCTCGCCGACAAGGACGGCAAGCTGATCGGCGGCGGCTTCCAGTCGCAGGGCGGGAACTTCTGGGGCACGGACGACCCCCGCTATACGATCGAGGACGGCGCCGCGCCCCAGGGCGCGGACGAGGTCGCCATCGACGCGCAGACCGCGAAGCGGGCCGGGTACGAGGTGGGCGACACCATCCGGATGTCCGTCGACGGTCCGGTCCTCACCCCCACCGTCGCCGGGATCTTCACGACCGACGACGGCAATGTGGCGGCCGGCGGCAGCCTCGCCCTGTTCGACACGGCGACCGCGCAGAAGCTGTTCCACGACGAGGGCGAGTACGACGAGATCGCCGTGACCGCGGCGGACGGCACCAGCCAGACCCAGCTGCGCAAGGCCATCGATGAGGTCCTCCCCGAGGACACGGCGTCCACCATCACCGGCCGGCAGCTCGCCGACCAGCAGGCCACGCAGATCGCCGCGCAGATGAGCGGCATGAAGAACGCGCTGCTGGTCTTCGCCGGGATCGCCCTGTTCGTGGGCACGTTCATCATCGCCAACACCTTCACGATGCTCGTCGCCCAGCGCACCAAGGAGCTGGCGCTGCTGCGCGCGGTCGGCGCCTCCCGCCGCCAGGTGACGCGGTCCGTGCTGATCGAGGCGTTCGTGGTGGGCACGGTCGCGGCGGTCACCGGCCTCGCCGCCGGTGTCGGCATCGGCGCCGGGATGCGGGCCCTGATCAGCACCCTCGGCGAGACCGTCCCGGACGGCCCGCTGGTGGTCTCCCCCGGCACCGTCGTCACCGCCCTGCTGGTCGGCGTACTGATCACCATGGTGGCCGCCTGGCTGCCGGGCCGCCGCGCCGCGAGGATCCCGCCGGTCGCCGCCATGAGCAGCGTCCACGCGAAGGCGACGGCCAAGTCGCTCGTCGTGCGGAACACGATCGGCGCGCTGCTGGCGGGCGCGGGCGTGGCCACCGTGCTGTACGCCACCACGATGGACGGCTCGGACGGCCAGGCGCCGATGGGCATCGGCGCGGTCCTCCTGATCATCGGTGTCTTCGTCCTCACGCCCCTCCTCTCCCGCCCGCTGATCGCCGCCGCGGCACCCCTCATGCGGGTCTTCGGGATCTCCGGCAAGCTCGCCCGGCAGAACTCCGTGCGCAATCCGCGCCGCACCGCCGCGACCGCCTCGGCGCTGATGATCGGCCTGACGCTGATCACCGGTATGACGGTGATGGCGGGCAGCCTGCAGCAGGCCATCGCCAGGATGGCCGCCGACGCGATCAAGGCGGACTACGTCGTCTCGATGACCAGCGGCAGCTTCCTCTCCCCGGACGTGGAGAAGAAACTGTCCAGCACCGAGGGCGTCACCGCCGTCTCCCCGCTGCGCAACGCCGAGTCCCGCATCGGGGACGAGACCGAGTACCTCACGGGCGTGAACGGCGCGGACATCGGCAAGGTCACCGACCTGCCCGTCGGCCAAGGGACGTTCAGGGTCGGCGGCTCGGACGTCGTCGTGGACGCGGACACCGCCGCCCGGCGCGGCTGGAAGGCCGGCTCGGAGTTCACCGCCGGCTTCGAGGGCGGCGAGAAGCAGAAGCTGACGGTCGCCGGGGTCTACGAGAGCAACGAACTGATCCGGGGCATCCTCCTGGACAACGCCACGCTCACCGGGCGGCTGCCGGCCTCAGCCGACCCGGCCGACATGATGGTCATGGTCAAGACCTCGGCGGGCGCCTCCGACGCCACCAAGGACCGGCTGGAGAAGGCTCTGGGGGAGAACCCGGCGATCAAGGTCCAGAGCGGCCAGGACCTCTCCGACGACATCGCGCAGATGTTCACGCTGATGCTGAACATGCTCTACGGCCTGCTGGCCATGGCCGTGATCGTCGCCGTCCTCGGGGTCATCAACACCCTGGCCATGTCCGTCTTCGAGCGTTCGCAGGAGATCGGCATGCTCCGCGCGATCGGTCTCGACCGGCGGGGCATCAAGCGGATGGTCCGTCTGGAGTCGCTCGTCATCTCCCTCTTCGGCGGTGTCCTCGGCATCGGCCTCGGCGTCTTCTTCGGCTGGGCCGCCGGCGAACTCCTCGCCAGCAGGATGCCGACGTACGAACTGGTCCTCCCCTGGGCCCGGATGGCGATCTTCCTCCTGCTCGCCGCCACGGTCGGCATCCTGGCCGCGCTGTGGCCGGCCCGCCGCGCGGCGAAGCTCAACATGCTCTCGGCGATCAAGGCCGAGTAGCCGAGCGCCGTCGGGAGAAGCGACGGCGCGTGAAGGGCCCCCGTTCCGCATCGGAACGGGGGCCCTTCACGCGCCCCTGGACGACCGTTCACGCCCCCGTACGGACGGTCAGGCGCCCCAGGTCCGGGCCCTGAGCGGGAGCCCCGAGGCACCCCCTTCCGGGGGCCGTACGGCCAGTACCTGGTTGACGCCGAGGCGGTTGCGTTCGAAGCCGAGGGCGCAGGCGGCCATGTAGAGGCGCCAGACGCGGGCGCGGCCGGGACCGGCGAGGGCGGCCGCCCGGGCCCAGCCCGCTTCGAGGCGGCCGACCCACGCGCGCAGGGTGAGGGCGTAGTGCTCGCGGAGGGACTCCACGTCCCGGACCTCGAACCCGGCGCGTTCGAGCTGGGTGACGGTGGTGCCGACGGGGGCTAGTTCGCCGTCGGGGAAGACGTACGCGTCGATGAAGCCGTCGAGGGAGTACGTGTTCTCGTCGGGCTGCGGGCGCCGTGAGATCTGGTGGTTGAGGAGCCGTCCGCCGGGGGCGAGGAGCCGGTACAGGTTCTCGGCGTACTCCAGGTACCTTTCGGCGCCGACGTGTTCGGCCATGCCGATGGAGGAGATCGCGTCGTAGGGCCCGTCGCCGACGTCGCGGTAGTCCTGGACGCGGATCTCGACGCGGTCGGTCAGGCCCGCGTCGGCGACGCGCTTACGGGCGTACGTCGCCTGTTCCTGCGAGAGGGTGACGCCGACGACGTGCACGCCGTACTCGCGGGCCGCGTGCAGGGCCAAGGAGCCCCAGCCGCAGCCGACGTCGAGGAGCCGCGCTCCCGGGGCCAGGGCGAGTTTGCGGCAGACGAGATCGAGCTTGTCGTGCTGGGCGGCTTCGAGGGTGGTGGTGTCGTCGGGGGCCGCCCAGTAGGCGCAGGAGTACACCATCGACGGGCCGAGGACGATCTCGTAGAAGTCGTTGCCCACGTCGTAGTGGTGGCTGACGGCCCGTCTGTCGGTGCGTCTGGTGTGCCGGTGGCGGGCGCGGACCTCCTCGCCGGGGGGTTCGGGCGGCACCAGGACGGCCGGGCCGGCCAGCCTCAGCAGGCCCATGACGGCCGCGCGGGCCTCCGGGTCGCGCAGGGTACGGGTGAGGCTCCGGGTGCCCTCGTCCCGCTCCCAGACGTGCTCGGCCACGAGGTCCAGCAGGGCGTAGAGGTCCCCTTCGACGCCGAGGTCGCCGGCGACCCAGGCGCGGGCCAGGCCCAGTTCGCCCGGCTTCCACAGCATCCGGCGCAGGGCCCGGCGGTTGCGTACCACCAGGGCGGGGGCGTCCGGGGGGCCCGCCGTCGATCCGTCCCAGGCCCGCAGCCGGACCGGGAGCGGTTCTCCCGACAGCTGCTCGAACAGGTTCTTCAGCCGCGACGCGGCGTCCTGCATGGCGCACACCTCCGTGACAAGAGATCCCGGAATGTCCAACGCCACGGTAATCACCTGCGGGGCAGTGCCGTATTCCCGTGGGGAGGTGTGTTCTTCGGGTGCGGGCGCGTGGGGCTTCTCGCGCAGTTCCCCGCGGCCCCTGAAAAGCAGGGGCTGCGCCCCGTGCTTTTCAGGCCCGCAGGGCCTGGGTTTCTCAGGGCGCGGGGAACTGCGCGACCAGCCCCCACCGGACCCTCACCCGCCCACGAACCCGCACCCCCGAGCTCCCCCCGCACACCCCGAAGGGCCCCCCGCACCACGGATGGCGGGAGGCCCTTCGGACATGGAACAGCGCGGTGACCGGAAGGGTCAGGAGGCCTTCGCCTTCTCCTCGGTCTTGGCCGGGGCCGCGGCGACCGGCGCCGGCTTGGCCGCCTCGTAGAACTCCTCGCGAGGAGTCTCGATGGCGCCCAGGGAGACGACCTCACGCTTGAGGAACATCGCGAGGGTCCAGTCCGCGAAGACCCGGATCTTCCGGTTCCACGTCGGCATGGCGAGACCGTGGTAGCCACGGTGCATGTACCACGCGAGACGGCCCTTGAGCTTGATCTTCATCTTGCCCATGACGATCATCGCGACACCCTTGTGGAGGCCGAGGCCCGCCACCGCACCCTTGTTGGAGTGCGCGTACTCCTTCTGCGGGAAGCCCCGCATGCCGGAGACCACGTTGTCGCCGAGGACCTTCGCCTGACGCAGCGCGTGCTGCGCGTTCGGCGGGCACCAGGCGTTCTCGACGCCGGCCTTGCGGGCGGCGACGTCGGGGACCTGCGCGTTGTCGCCCGCGGCCCAGATGTAGTCGGTGCCGGTGACCTGGAGGGTCGGCTGGGCGTCCACGTGGCCGCGGGGGCCGAGGGGGAGGCCGTAGCGCGAGAGGACCGGGTTCGGCTTGACGCCGGCGGTCCAGACGATCGTGTTGGAGTCGACCTCCAGGCCGTTCTTCAGCACGACGTGGCCGTCGACGCAGGAGTCCATGGAGGTGTTGAGGTAGACCTCGACCCCACGGCCCTCCAGGTGCTCCTTGCCGTACAGACCGAGCTTGGGGCCGACCTCGGGGAGGATCTTGTCGGCGGCGTCGACGAGCACGAAGCGCATGTCCTCGCGGGACACGCTCTTGTAGTACTTCGCGGCGTCGCGGGCCATGTCCTCGACCTCGCCGATGGTCTCCGCTCCGGCGAAGCCACCGCCCACGAAGACGAAGGTCAACGCCTTGCGGCGGACGTCCTCGTCGGTCGTGGAGTCGGCCTTGTCGAGCTGCTCCAGCACGTGGTTGCGCAGGCCGATGGCCTCCTCGATGCCCTTCATGCCGATGCCCTGCTCGGCGAGGCCGGGGATCGGGAAGGTGCGGGAGACCGCGCCGAGCGCGATCACCAGGTAGTCGAAGGGCAGCTCGTACGCCTCGCCGACCAGCGGGGCGATCGAGGCGACCTTGCGGTCCTGGTCGATGGTGGTGACCCGACCGGTGAGGACCTCCGCCTTCGGCAGCACGCGTCGCAGCGGGACGACGACGTGCCGGGGGGAGATGCTGCCGGCGGCGGCTTCGGGGAGGAAGGGCTGGTAGGTCATGTACGACCGGGGGTCGACGACCGTGACGGTCGCCTCGCCGTAGCGCATCTTCTTGAGGATGCGCCGAGCTGCGTACAGGCCTACGTACCCACCGCCTACTACGAGGATCCTGGGACGCTCCGTGGTGCTCATGCCATCGAGTATGTACCCGCCATCCGGGGGTCGCTCGTGCGCCCCTTCACAAGCTTCCTCGCACCCTCTGCTACACTGCGCGACCCCTTTGGCCCGGGCCACGGCCCACCAGGGGTACCGGCCGGAGGGTTTGCCCGTTGTCAATGCCGCGTGAACTGCCGTTCCGGCTTCCCGGAGGCCCTGGACCACCCCTCGGTTTCACACGGACGAGACCCCTGCGAAACCCCTGCGGGAACACGCTGTTGACCCCTCGGAGCCCTTGAAGGCTCTGCCCAGCCTCAAAACATCGCTCAACAGGGGCGATTCTCTTGTGAAGAACTTCACGAAGTTTCCGGGCGCCCGCTCGACGAGGGGTGCCGGGGCACCCCTCGGACGCGCTCATACGTTATCCGAACGGCTCAAGCGAGGCTACTGGCGAGTAGTAGAACCGTGCCGGCCTACGCCACGGACCAGGCGATTCCGTCCAGAATGTCGTGTTCGCTCACCACGACCTCCGACGCGCCGATCCGCTCCATGATCGTGAGCAGGACCAGGGCACCCGCGGCGATCACGTCCACCCGCCCGGGATGCATCGAGGGAACCGCCGCCCGCTCGGCGTGCGTCGACCGCAGCAGCCACTCGGTGATCTCGCGGACGCGGTCATGGGAGACCCGGGAGTGGTGGATGGCCACCGAGTCGTACGCGGGCAGGTCCTGGGCGATCGCGGAGATGGTCGTCACCGAACCGGCCAGCCCGACGAGGGTGTGCGCCTCCCGCAGGGGGACGTCCCGTTCGGCGAGGTCGAGGGCGGCCTCGATGTCGGCGCGGATCGCGGCGATCTCCTTCGGCCCGGGAGGATCGACGGCGGCGCCGTCCCGGACGAGGTGCCGCTCGGTCAGCCGTACACAGCCGATGTCCACGGAACGGGCGCCGCGCACCCGGTCGTCCCCGACGACGAACTCCGTGGAGCCGCCGCCGATGTCCACGACCAGGTACGGCCGGGCCAGGTCGGCCCGCCCCGTCAGCTCCTTGGTCGCGCCGGTGAAGGAGAACTCGGCCTCCCGGTCACCGGAGATCACCTCGGGCTCGACGCCGAGGATGTCGAACACCCCCCGCACGAACTCGTCCCGGTTCTCGGCGTCCCGGGAGGCGGAGGTGGCCACGAAGCGGACGCGTTCGGCGCCCAGTTCCTTGATGACCGCCGCGTACTCCCGGCAGGCCGCGAAGGTCCGCTCCAGCGCCTCGGGCGCCAGCCGTCCCGTACGGTCCACGCCCTGGCCGAGCCGGACGATGGTCATCCGCCGGTCCAGCTCGACGAGTTCACCGGTGGCCGGGTCGCAGTCCGCGACGAGGAGCCGGATGGAGTTCGTGCCGCAGTCGACGGCGGCGACCCGGGTCACTGGGCGTCCTCCTCGGAGGTCTCCGGCGCGGGAACCACGCACGGGCCCTTCGCCCACCACTCGGGCAGCATCGCGATCGCCTCGTCGCCCAGCGGGTTGACGCCGGGGCCGGCGGCCAGCGAGTGCCCCACGAGGACGTGCAGGCACTTCACCCGGTCCGGCATGCCGCCGGCGCTCGGGAAGCCCTCCAGGACCTCGATCTCGTCACGCCGGGCGATGTAGTCCTCGTGCGCGGCCCGGTAGGCGGCGGCCAGTTCGGGGTCCGTCGCCAGCCGCTGCGTCATCTCCTTCATCACGCCGTTGGCCTCCAGCGTGCCGATCGCGGAGGCCGCGCGCGGGCACGTCAGGTAGTACGTCGTGGGGAAGGGCGTGCCGTCCGGCAGCCGCGGGGCCGTCTCCACGACGTCCGGCTGCCCGCAGGGACAGCGGTGCGCGATCGCGCGGAGGCCGCGCGGGGGGCGCCCGAGCTGCTGCTGGAAGGCCTCGACGTCGGCGTCGGTCGGCTCGGTGCGCGGGGTGGTCGGCGGAGGGGTCTGCATAACCTGCTACTCAAGTCCTCGGTGTGGCTCATCGGTTCACGGTCACGGGGTGGCCGTTCAGCTGTCGGCGGCGTCGGCCTTGTCGACCCCGTCCCAGACATTGGTGTACCAGGGGCGGTCGGCCGCCCCCTGTGTCGTACGGGACTGCTTCGCCGCGTCCGGGTCGATCATGGTGTAGCCGGTCTCGCCCGGCATCACATAGTGCAGCCGCTCCCGGATGCGCTGCTCGGCGTACGCGTCGTCCTGCCAGCGCGCCTTGAGGTCGCGCAACTCCTCGACCCGCTCGCGCGCCTCCTGGCGCTGCCGCTGCGTGTCGGCGATCTCGGCGCGCTGGGAGACGTACTGCCTTATGGGATAGGCGAGCGCCACGATCATCGAGCAGAGGACGAGGGCGAGCAGCGCGGCCCGGCCGGTCAGCCGGGAGCGACGGACCTGGCGCTTGGCCTGCGAGCGGTAGACCCGGGCGGCCGTCTGCTCGCCCAGCACCTTCAGCCGGGTCGCGGTGGAGAAACGGTCCCGGTCCCGGTCCTTCACGGCCATGTCCCGCGCCCCTTCTTCTGCCTTCTCCCACGCGCACGCGCGTACGTCCCCGCACACGGTACGGGACCGGTACGGGGACGTACGTACGACTGGCGCGGGCTTGGCCCTCAACGGGTCAGCCGGCGGCTCAGCCCTTGAAGCGCGGGAAGGCGCTGCGGCCGGCGTAGACCGCGGCGTCGTCGAGGATCTCCTCGATGCGCAGCAGCTGGTTGTACTTGGCGACGCGGTCCGAGCGGGCCGGGGCGCCGGTCTTGATCTGTCCGCAGTTCACGGCGACGGCGAGGTCGGCGATGGTGACGTCCTCGGTCTCGCCGGAGCGGTGGGACATCATGCACTTGAAGCCGTTGCGCTGGGCCATCTCGACGGCGTCCAGGGTCTCGGTCAGCGAGCCGATCTGGTTGACCTTGACGAGCAGGGCGTTGGCGGAGCCCTCCTCGATGCCGCGGGCGAGGCGCTCGGGGTTGGTTACGAAGAGGTCGTCGCCGACGATCTGGACCTTGTCGCCCAGCTTCTCGGTGATGGTGTTCCAGCCGGCCCAGTCGTCCTCGAACAGCGGGTCCTCGATGGAGACGAGCGGGTACGACGCGACGAGGTCGGCGTAGTACTCCGTCATCTCGGCGGCGGAGCGCTCCTTGCCCTCGAAGGTGTAGACGCCGTCCTTGTAGAACTCGGAGGCGGCGACGTCCAGGGCGAGGGCGATCTGCTCGCCGGGGGTGTAGCCGGCCTCCTTGATGGCCTCCAGGATGAGGTCCAGGGCGGCGCGGTTGGACTCCAGGTTCGGGGCGAAGCCGCCCTCGTCGCCGAGGCCGGTGGACAGGCCCTTGGTCTTCAGCACCTTCTTGAGGGTGTGGTAGACCTCGGCGCCCCAGCGCAGGGCCTCGGAGAAGGACTCCGCGCCGATGGGGGCGATCATGAACTCCTGGATGTCCACGTTGGAGTCGGCGTGCGAACCGCCGTTCAGGATGTTCATCATCGGAACGGGCAGCAGGTGCGCGTTCGGGCCGCCCAGGTAGCGGAAGAGCGGCAGATCGCTGGCCTCGGAGGCGGCGTGGGCGACGGCGAGGGAGACGCCGAGGATGGCGTTGGCGCCGAGGGAGCCCTTGTTGTCGGTGGCGTCCAGGTCGAACATCGCCTGGTCGATCAGGCGCTGCTCGGTGGCGTCGTAGCCGACGAGCTCCGGGCCGATCTGCTCGATCACGGCGAGGACGGCCTTCTCGACGCCCTTGCCGAGGTAGCGGTTGGGGTCGCCGTCACGCAGCTCGATGGCTTCGAAGGCACCGGTGGAGGCGCCGGACGGAACGGCGGCACGACCCGTGCTGCCGTCGTCGAGGCCGACCTCGACCTCGACGGTGGGGTTGCCTCGCGAGTCGAGGATTTCCCGGGCTACGACGACGTCGATGGACGGCACGAGCATCTCCTTCATGGGATGTGACGCTGGTTGTGCGGGGCCGCTGGGGCCTGGCGACTAGAGCCTAACCGTCCCCGGGCCGTCGGCAGCCGACCGACCGTCCCGTGGACAGACAGACCGTACCCATTGTTCCCGGTCGGAACAAAGGGGGGTGGTCGAGAAAGTGAACAGAAGGAGGAGGCGGGCACGAAAAAGCCCCGCCCCGGTGCGTACGGGGGAATGCGCACCGGGGCGGGGAGCCCGTGGGGACGGGGGGACGGCCCTCACGAGGTCTTCACTATGGAGGACACGGCTGTGAGCGGGCTGTGGTTCAGCCGGGGAGCGGCCTGTTTTCCGGCCCGGCTGAACCTGCCCCGCCTGCCCGGCCGTGGGGGCGGCCGTGGGGTCGGCAGGCGTGTGGCGGCCGTCGTGGTCGCCGTGGGTCAGCTCAGGTGGAGCTGCTGGCCCGGGTAGATGAAGTCGGCGTCGTCGATGATGTCCTTGTTCAGCTCGAAGAGCTTCTCCCAGCCACCCTTGACGTTCTTCTTCGCGGCGATGGCGCTGAGGGTGTCACCGGTGACGACCTTGTACTCGCCGTCGCCCTTCTTGACCTTCTTGCCGGTCGGGGTCTTGACGGTGGCGCGCTCGGAGGAGCGGGAGGAGCGGGTGTCCTCGGTGCTCTTCTTGGTGCTCTCCTGCGTGCTCTGCGAGGAGGAGCCGGAGGAGTCGGCGTTGCCGGAAGAGGCGGCGGCGCCGTCGTAGGAGGCGCCGGACAGACCCTTGCCGCAGACCGGCCAGGCACCCTTGCCCTGACCGGCGAGGACCTTCTCGGCGATCGCGATCTGCTGGGCCTTGCTCGCCTGGTTGGCGGTGGAGGCGTACTGCGTACCGCCGTAGGCGGCCCAGGTGGAGGCCGAGAACTGCAGACCGCCGTAGTAGCCGTTGCCGGTGTTGATGGACCAGTTGCCGCCGGACTCGCACTGGGCGACGGCGTCCCACTCGGAGGCGGTGGCGGCGGAGGCGCTGCCGGCGGCCATCAGCGGGGCGGCGACCGCCGCGGCGCCGGTGACACCGACGACGGCGATGGCGCGAGCGGCCTTGGACGGACGACGGTGCTTGCCCTTGCTGGAAAACAGCATGGAGAGATCCCCTCACCGACGCCTGCGAGGTGAGCTGTCGGGTTCGGGCCGGTTGAGTTGCCCGGCCGCGCACGCTCGCCTCTCGGCTCACGTCGCGCGGCTTCACCCCCAGCCGGTTCCGGTCGTGCGCCCCCGAAGGGCCGCAACCGCCGGACCCGGCACTTACCTTGGGTCCCCCGCTCCTGCCTACGGCGCTTGACGCGACGACTGTTCCTCACGGCCGATGGCAGGATTCGGCGTGCCGACCGGGAGGGCCCGCTGTGGCGAGCGGTCACGACCGTAAACAGGTGATTGCCCGAATTTCAAAGACGATCAGGGGGTCTGTGATTCATCTCCCACAATGATCAAAACGGGCATTCAGGGTCGAACCATGACGCGAACTGCCGCTACTTTTCGCCCGTTTCGGCACCGACTTCGAGGGTCTGACCGGGAAGGATAAGGTCCGGGTCAGTTCCGACCGTGCGCTCGTTCTCGGAGTACAGCGTCCGCCACCCGCCGTTCAGGCCGAGCGAGTTCACGATGCCGGTCAGACTGTCGCCCACGCGGACGGTGTAGGCGCCCTCCGCGCCCTCGCTCGACGCGCCGCCGTCACGCGAGGCGTGACGGCCTGAGGTGGCGCCGTCGGCCTTGTCCGCCCCGGAGCCGGTGTCCGCGCCCTCGTCGGCGCTGGCGCCGCGATGCCGGCCGCTGCCGCCGTCGACGTCATCGTCGGCCGCGGAGCCGTCCGCCTGGCTGGAATCGTCCGTGTTCGCACTGCCGGATTCCTTGGAGCCGGTGCCGGTGCCGGTGCCGCTGTCGCCGGAATCGGTGGAGTCCGCGGCGTCGGAGCCCGCGTCCGGCTCGGTGGTCGCCTTCGTGGAGCCGTCGAGGGCCTTCGCGGACGCGTCCGACGACTCGGTCGACTCGGTCGATTCCTTCGACCCGTCGGAGCGCGTGGAGTCGGTGCCGTCGGCCGACTTGGCCGAGCCGGTGGACCCGGTCGAGTCGGAGGAATCCGATGCACCCGATGAACCGGATGCGCCGCCGGAGTCGGACGAGTCGTCCGCGACACCCGTGTCCACGTCGGCGGGACCCGAGTCGCCGCCCAGGTTGTGCAGCAGTCCGCAGGTGGACCAGACGCCTACGCCCTGGTCCGCGAGGACCTTCTCGGCGACGGCTATCTGCTGCGAACGGCTGGCCTGGTCCGCGGTCGTCGCGTAGTCGAGGCCGCCGTACTTCTCCCAGTTCTCCTGGGTCAGCTGGAGGCCGCCGTAGCGCCCGTTCCCGGTGTCCGCGCTCCAGAAGCCACCGCTCTCGCACTCCGCCACCTGGTCCCAGGTGGTTCCGCTCGCCGCGCTCGCGCCGGTGGCGCCGAGGAGTGGGATCGCGATGGCCGACCCGGTGACTCCCGCCGCGACGAGGAGAGCCGGAGCCTGACGGGGGCGACGGTGACGACCGTTCCCGGAGAGCATGCGGTTGCCTTTCACACGACAGCGGTGGTCTGTGCGACGGGCGCGGTGCCCCCTTCGCACTGACGTGTGAACGTATCGGCAGTCGATCAGTTGTCACAAGTTAATGCAGCGCAGATCACGTGAAGATCACAGAGTTGAGGGAGCGTCAATTTCTGGCTCGGAATGGGGTAGTGTTACGGCCCGTCCGGGTACAACTACGGGCCGCTCACGGCGCGATCACCACCCACTCACGGCCGCGCCCGTGGGGTGAATTCCACCGGAAGCGTGCGCAATCCACGCATGATGAGGCCTCCCCGCCACCGCAAATCGGCCGTATCCACTGCGAGTCGCAGATCGGGGAGCCGGGTGAGGAGCGTCGCCAGCGCGCTCTGGCCTTCGAGCCGGGCGAGCGGCGCGCCGAGGCAGTAGTGGATGCCGTGGCCGTAGCCGAGGTGCTGGTTGTCACGGCGGGAGAGGTCCAGGGTGTCGGGGTCCTCGAAACGGGCCGGGTCGCGGTCGGCCGCCGCGAGGACGACGAGGACCGGGTCGCCGGGGGCGATGTCCTGCCCGCCCAGCGTGAGGGGCTCGGTCGCGAAGCGCCAGGTGGCGAGTTCGACGGGACCGTCGTAGCGCAGGAGTTCCTCGACGCCGGTTTCGAGCAGCCCGGTCTCGCCGGCGGCGAGGGAGGTCTGGAGGCGGGCCCGCTGCTCGGGGTGGGTGAGCAGGGCGTACGTGCCGTTCCCGATGAGGTTGACGGTGGTCTCGAACCCGGCGAACAGCAGGATGAACGCCATCGCCGCGGCCTCGTTCTCGGTGAGGTGCTCCCCGTGGTCGGAGGCGCGGATGAGCGCGGAGATGAGGTCCTCGCCCGGGGCGGGGTGCTCGGTGAGCGCTTCCCGCTTGCGGTGGATGAGGTCGGCGAGGTAGCCGCGCATCTTCTTCACCGACCGCGCGACGCCGCCCCGCGGACCACCGCCATGCCGGATCATCATGCCCGCCCAGTCCCTGAAGTCGTCCTGGTCCTCCCGGGGAACGCCCAGCAGGTCGCAGATCGCGTAGATGGGGAGGGGGAAGGCGAACTCGTGGATGAGGTCGGCCTCGCCCTTCTCGGCGAACCCGTCGATCAGCCGGTCGGTCAACTCCTGGACCCGGGGGGCGAACTCGGCGACCCGCCGGGGTGTGAACGCCTTCGACACCAGGCGGCGGAGTCTGGTGTGGTCCGGCGGGTCGATGTTCAGCAGATGTGTCATCAACTCGGCCTTGCGCTCACCGGGGATGCCCGTCTTGCCCTTGGCGTGCGCGGGCTCGGCGTGGTGCGCCGGGTTCTTCGACAGGCGCCCGTCGGCGAGGGCCTGCTTGGCGTCGCCGTAGCGGGTGACCAGCCAGGCCTCCACGCCGCTGGGCAGGCGCGTCCGGTGAACGGGGGCGTGCTCACGGAGCCAGGCGTACGCCGGGTAGGGGTCGGTGGCGAACTCCCAGGTGAAGAGGTCGGGCGCGCCGGTTCCCGTGGGCATGGCGGAGCTGGATGCGGGCTGGTTGGTCACCCGCCGACGGTATCCGGCCCGGCCGGGGCTTCCCGCCCGGCCGGGGCTTCCGGCCCGCGTGACGGATGCCCGTCGGGTCAGCTCCCGGCGGCGTCCTCGTCCCCCTCCTCCCCGGACCCCTCCTCCCCGGACTCCTCCTCCCCGGACTCGTCACGGCCGGCCGTCTCCCCCGGCCCCGCCGGCAGGCCCTCCGCGATCCTGATCGCGTCCCGGTACGCGCGGGCCGCCGCCCGGAGGGCCGCCTCGGGGTCGATGCCCCGGGACTCGGCGTCGGCGGCGAGGGTGAGGAGTGCGTGACCGAGGTCGTCGCCGTGGGGTATCGGGACGTCGAGGCCGGCGGTGCGGGCGCGGGAGGAGAGCTTGGCGGCGAGGGCGAGACCGGGCTGGCCGAGGGGTACGCCGTCGGTCACCGACGCGCGCTGCTTCTCGACTGCCTTGGTGCGCAGCCAGTGCGCCTTGACCTCCTCGGGGGTCGTGGCCGTCGCGTCCCCGAAGACATGGGGGTGGCGGTGGATGAGCTTGGTGACGATGCCGGCGGCCACGTCGTCGATGGAGAAGGGGGTGTCGGGGTCGTCCTCGGCGATGCGGGCGTGGAAGACGACCTGGAGGAGGACGTCGCCCAGCTCCTCGCGGAGTTCGTCGCGCTCACCCTCCTCGATGGCCTCGACGAGTTCGTACGCCTCCTCGATGCCGTACTTGGCGAGGCCCTGGTGCGTCTGCCGGGAGGACCAGGGACACTCCGCTCGGATCCGGTCCATGACCTGGACGAGGTCGAGGAGACGGGCGCCGGGGAGGTCGTAGGAGGCGGGGAGCAGCTCCAGGAACGGCATGTGGACGCGGCCGGAGCCGGCGAGGCGGGCCAGGCCGTCGGTGAGGCGGGGTTCGCCCTCGGCGGTGGCCACCACGACCACCGTGCGGCCGCCGGCGCAGTCGTCCACCAGTTCCTCGGCCGTCGGGACCGTGTGCTCCACCGTGACGCCGGCCTCGCGGATATAGGGGAGCTGGGGGTGCGCTCCGTCCGCGCAGAGGACGCGGTCCGCCCCGTGCAGTGCCTGCCAGGCCGGCCAGGAGAGCAGGCCGGGCGCGACCCGGTGGCTGGTGGTGAGCAGGACGACCCGGCCGGGGCCGGAGGTGGAGGCCGCGGTCTCGGGAGCCATGGTCCCGGGGGCCGTGGCCTCGGGGGCCGTGCTCTCGGGGGCCGTGCTCTCGGGGGCCGTGCTCTCGGGGGCCGTGGTGGCGGAGGTGCCGTCGGGGCGGTGTGCGTTCACCCCACGAACGTAACCCACGTCACGGACGGCCCCCTGAGTTGTCCACAGGCAGGCGCCGAGGGCAGCGGGCGCGCCGCCCGCAAGCTCACCCCTGCGCCTGCTCCGGCGTCGCCGCGCGGGTGACCTCCTTCAGCCACGGCGTCTTGGCGTCCAGCAGACCGACCCGGCCGGAAGCCGGGTCGACGCCCCAGCTGCCGTAGCGGGGGTTGAGGTCCACGTCGAGTTTCTTCGAGGCCGCGGAGAGGGCCTTCCAGAAGACGGCACCGCCCTCCTGGGTGTTGAGGTCGGCGCCGAGGGAGGCGGCGAGTTTCTGGACCTCGACGTCGCTGCGGAGGCTTTCCTCCAGCTGTTCCGGGGCGACGCTGTAGCGCTGCAGGTAGGCCGTCTCCAGGGCCTCGGCCCCGCCGGCCTCCGCCTCCAGGTCGGTCCGGTACTTCTGGACCTCCTTGCGGGTGACGGTCACACCGGCCTCCTTCAGGGCCTGGTCGAGGACCTTCTCCAGGACCATGCCGTTCAGGGTGTTGCGGGTGAGGGCGCTGCTCTGGGCGACGGCCTGCTGGTACTGGCTCTCGTCCGTGCTGACGGCGCGCTGGGCGGTGCGCACCTCGTTCACCCGGTTCTCCAGTTGCGCGACCGTGATCCGGTCCTGGCCGACGACGGCCGCCGCGCCGGGATGCGCGTCGCTTCCGCAGGCGGTGAGGAGCGGGGCCGCGGCGACGATCGCTGCGGAGAGGAGGAGCGCGGAGCGACGGCGGCGGTGCAAGTGAGCCTCCCGAGGAGATTGTGCGGCGGTGCACAAGGTCTTGCGGTGATCGATGGTAGGCAGTGGCCCTGCTCTCGGCCAGCCATTCGACCAACGATTCACGCCGACTTCGGGCACCGTCGCTCCCGGACCGCGCCGCCACCGGCCCCGCCCCGGCGTCCCTGGCCGCGCCGGGGCGGGGCCGTCGCCCGTTTCACCCCACGATCGCCACCGGGGCGTCCCACGCGCTGCGGTCCACGGTGATCGTGTGGCCGCCGCGGCTCTCCTTGCTGTTGACCATGTACTGGTGGGCCCGGTGGTGCCCGGTGTACAGCTTCGGGTCGAACGGCCAGTCGGTGGTCGTCGTGTTGACCTTGTCCCACTTGGCGTACCAGAGGTTGCCCGGCAGGTTCGTGCGGTCGGTGGCGGTGGCGACGGCCTTGGCGCTGGAGCTGCTGAAGCCGTAGAACCCGGAGCGGTACTGCTTGGCGCCGAGCGCCTTGTGCCAGGCCCTGATGTAGGTCAGGACGGCGTTGTCGCAGGCCGTGTCCGTCGTGTCGTACGCCTCCATGTCGAGGTAGAGCGCGCTGCCGGGCTTCATGCCGAGGGCGGCGGCCCTGGTCACGGCGTCCGTGCCGTCGGCGGCGCCCTGGGAGGCGGCGGTCGAGGCCGTGATCACCTCGGGACTGGAGCCGCTCTGGCAGGGCGGCTGGGCACCGACGTAGAGCGGTACCAGTTTCCAGCCGAGGGTGTTGACGGACTTCACCCAGGAGGCGGTGAGGTTGGGCTGGGAGCAGCCGCGGTTCTTGCCGCCGACGTAGACCGCCGCCGCCCCGTAGAAGCCGGTGTTCCAGGCCTTCATCGCGGACAGGGAGGGGGCTGTGCAGGTGTCGAAGGCGCGGCCGGTGTAGATCTTGGCGGTGGGCCAGGCGGTGGTCGTGGCCAGGGAGTTCTGCGCGGCGAGTCCGGCTCCGGCGAGGACGGCGGTGCCGGCCACCGCCCAGGCGAGGTGTCTGCGCCTTCTGGACCGCCGGTGGCCGGCCCTTCCGGACGGCCGGTCGCTGCTGGTGTCGTCGGACATGCGTGGTCCCGTCCCTGGATTCGCCGATTCGCTGTGTGCCCGAACAGCTAAGCGGGAGTGTCTCCGTGTACGGGAAACCCTGGCTCTCGACCCTGGCAAACTTCGGCCAAGGTGCCGCAAAACATCGGGGCCGTCGCCCGCGTCAGCCGCGTACCTGCCCCAGCCACTGCAGCGTGCGCCGGACCTCGCCCGCGAGCGGATGGGCGGGCCCGCGCAGCCGTTCGACGTCGACCAGCAGGCGGCCCAGGGTCTCGTGGGCTGCGCCCCGGTCACCGAGGGCGAGGAGCAGGTGGCCTATGCGGCGGCGGACGTCGAGGGCGAGTTCGGGGTCGCCGCCGACGTACTGGTTCTCGTAGTACGGCAGCAGGGAGCGGTACTCGGCGAGGGCCGCGGCCGGTTCGCCGAGCTGTTCGAGGCACTGGGCGGAGTCGTAGCGCCAGCGCAGTGCCTGGGGGTCGGCCTGGCCGGCCTCGGTGGCCCGCTCGTCGGCGAGGCGGCGCAGCTCGGGCAGGGCGCGGCGGTACTGCCCGTCGTCCATGAGGGTGGCCGCGTACTGCTTGCGCAGGGTGCGGACGACGGGTGAGTGCTCGCCGTGCTGGGCGGCGGCGGCCGGGAGGATCGCTCCGAGGATGTCGACGGCCTGGGTGATGCGGCCCTCGCCGAGCAGCCGCTTGACCTCGTCGACGGCCCCCGCCACGTCGGGCTTGTCGGCCGCGGGCGCGGGGTCGGGCGCGGCGGACGGCTGTGGCGCGGGGATACGGGCGCGGTCCGGCCAGGGGGCGTGCGGGCGCAGGAAGGGGCGCGTGGGGTCGAGCGGGGAGCCGGTGGGCATACCGCGCGCGGGGAGCAGCGGGAGGAGCTGTTCGTACGTCTCCTGCGCGGAGGACGGTCGGTGCTGCGGGTCCTTGGAGAGCAGCCGCAGGACCAGGGCCTCCAGGGTCTCGGGAACCTCGGGGCGCAGTCGGCGGACGGGCACCGGCGGCTCGTAGAGGTGGCGGTGCAGGACTCCGAGAGCCGTGGAGCCGGTGAACGGGACGTTCCCGCTGAGCAGTTCGTGTATCAGCACACCGAGGGCGTACAGGTCGGTGTAGGGGCCGACCGCGCCGCCCATGGCCTGTTCGGGGGCCATGTACGCGGGGCTGCCGATGGGCGAGCCGGTGTGGGTCAGGCGGGTGGTGTCGGTGTCCATCACGGAGGCGACGCCGAGGTCGAGGACGGTGACGGTGCCGTCCTGCTTGACCATGACGTTCCGCGGCTTGAGGTCGCGGTGGATGATCGGCACCGCGTGCACGGCGGAGAGCACGGCGCACAGCTGGGCGGCGACCGAGACGGTCCACTGCCACGGGTACGGGTCGTGCTCGGCGAGGTGGTCGGCGAGGTCGGCCCCGTCGACGTACTGCATGACGAGGAACAGCTCCTCGTCCTCGCTGCCCGCGTCGTGCACGGTCACCAGGCCGGGGTGGTCGACCTGGGCCGTCACCCGGCACTCGCGCACGAAGCGGCGGCGCAGCTCGTCGGCCTCCTGGCCCGCGACCTTGTCCGGGCGCAGCAGCTTGACCGCCACGCGCCGGTCGAGGCGCTGGTCGTACGCCGTCCACACCTGGCCCATGCCGCCCTGGCCGATGAGCGTGGACAGTTCGTAGCGGCCGGTGATCAGGCGTCCGGTGCCCTTGGCCGGGGTCACCGGTCTCCTTCGTGATTGCGGAGATAGTCACTGAGCTCGTCCAGCTCGGCGCGCACCTGGTCGATGCGGGCGGGGCCCGGGCGCTGCGGCTCCGGCGCGGGCTGCCGCGGCGGTTGCGGAGGCTGATGCTGGACGGGCGGCTGCGCGACCGGCGGTGCGGGGATGTAGGGCTGCGGGACCTGGACCGGCGGATAGCTGTACCCGCTCTGCTGCGAGTACGCCGTGGTCTGGGCGTACGGCGACGAGAGGGCCGTCCGAGCGCGGTTGAAGTGGGTTATGTCCGCGTACAGGTAGTACGCGACGATCGCCGCGAGGCCGCCGAAAAGCATGCTCATGCCGACGTCACCGCGCCAGGTGGTGAACTCTTCCTCGCCCGGGTCGGTGCCGATGATGTACAGCGTCGCGATGATGTGGACGAGCGCCAGGGCGAACAGCCACCAGTCGCGGGGCCTGCGGGTCACCGAGGCGAGCCGCAGCAGGCACGCCCAGGCGAGCAGGCCACAGCTCATGACCGCGACCACCACGAAGATCACACGGAGTGTGACCTGGCCCCCCTGGTCGGGGCCGGGGGGCGGTGTCGGCGCATAGCCGTGGCCTTGCATGGCTGCTCCTGAGGGCCTGGTGAGAGTTGACGTGCGATGTCGTCCCGAGGGTATCGGTCGTTGACGACAAGAGGTCCAGGGTTGTGGACAACCGTTGTAGTACCGCAGTGCTGGTCACGCCGCCATGGGCGGAGCGGTTCCGTCCGGTAAGGCTGATCGTAGAGGGAGTTGACCGGGCCGGGCCGGGCGCCCGTCGGTCCGCGGGCCCGCGGCGCGGATTCAGTCCGGGGCGACGGAGCCGTCCGTCAGTCCGTCGTACATGCCGCGCACCAGGCGTTCGCCGAGGCGGCCGGCCTGGCGGAGGGCGTCCTCGAAGGCGGCGAGGGCGCGGAAGCGTTCGCCGTAGCGGCGCTGCTGGTCCAGCGGGAGCCGGGGCAGCTGGAGGCGGCGCACGTCGAGACGGGTGGCGGTGGAGGCATAGCTGCTGGCCTGGCGGCTGTTGGCGGTGCCGCGCAGGAAACCGGCGACGAACCACGCGTCGAGCGCGGCCCGGTCGGGGCGCAGCAGTGTGAGGTTGCGGCCGAGGGCGGCGCCCGCGGTCTTCTCGTCGATCACCCGCGCGACCCCGCCGCCGCCGAGGACGGGGACGACGATGTCGCCGGGCTCCACGAGCACGGGGTCCTCGCCCGACTCGGGCAGGGTGCCCGAGGGTGCCGTGCCGGCCAGGACGTCGTGGTCGGTGAGCACGCGCGCGTGCGGACCGCTTCCGCCGGTACGCAGCACCAGGGCTCCCCCGCGCGCGAGTTCACCGACCGTGGTGAGCGGCCAGCGCGCCGGCCCCGCCTGCCCGGCGGGCGGGGGCGTGAGGTCGGCGGTCAGACGGAGGGTCTCGCCGAGGCGGTCGCGTACGGCGGTCAGCTGCTCGGCGCCGCCGCCCGCGGCCGGGGGCGGCAGGTGCCGGGCGGGGGCCAGGTCCACGTCGTCGTCGAGCAGTTCGATGACCGGCAGCGAGCGGCTCAGCCCCGGCCGTTCCGTCACCTCGCCTGCCCGGTCGAAGGGCCGCCAGGCGTCGAGCACGGCGGCACGGACCCCCGCCCAGTCGAATCCGCTCCGCCCCTCGTGGACGAGCCGCCCGGTGTCGACGAGCAGCAACTCGGGCGGCACGGACGCCCTTCCGGGCCTGCGCAGCACCCACAGATGCAGCGGGATGTTGTACGGGGGTGCCGCGCCGACCGGCAGGGCGATGACGGCGCGCAGGGCGCCCCGGCGCAACAGGTCGGCGCGGATACGGCGCCCGGAGCGGCGGCTCGCGACGGCCGGCGGCATCAGCAGCACGGCGGTTCCGCCGTCCTCCAGGCGGGCCAGGGCGTGCTGCACCCAGGCCAGTTCGGATTCCGTACGGGCCGGGAAGCCGTACTCCCAGCGGGGGTCGTAGGCCAGTTCGTCATGGCCCCAGTTGCGCTCGTTGAACGGCGGGTGGCACAGGACGGCCTCGGCCCTGAGCCGCTCGTGGGCGTCCGCGCGGAGGCTGTCGCCCGGGGCGGTGCGGACCGTGCTCCCGGTGTTCAGGGCGAGGCGCAGCGCCGTGAGAGCGGCCAGTTCGCGGGAGCTGTCCTGGCCGTACAGCTCCTGGCCGGGGCGGGTGGGGACGGCGTGCAGGAGCGCGCCGGTGCCGCAGGCCGGGTCGAGCACCGAGCGGGCGGGCCCGACGAGTTCGGCCATCAGCTCGGCGAGGTCGCCCGGAGTGAGCGTGTACTGGCGCGGGTTGGCGTCGAGGTGCCGGGCGAGCAGGAACTCGAAGGTCTGCCGCGCTCCCAGATCGGCCGCCAGTTCGGTGGCGCCGCGCAGCAGGGGGATCGAGGGCAGCAACCCGGCGGGCGTCGGCCGGAGTACGGCGCTCTCGCGGGCGGCACCGAGGCGGGGGGCGATGACCTGCCACAGCGGCTCGGGCAGCTCCCGGGCCAGCCGCGCGTCGTCGGGGCGGGCGCTCGACTCCAGCCAGGCCAGGGGCCGTTCGTGGAGATACAGCAGGGCGCAGCCCACGTGCACCAGCGCGGTGACAGGGCCCTCCGGATGCCCGGTGACCTGCTGCCAGACGCGCTCCTTCAGGGGGACCTCGGCCAGCTTGCCCTGGTGGCGCAGCCACGCCTCGACCTCCCCGAGCGCGAAGGCCGGACTGGTCTCGGTGCCGCCGACCGGTTTGGGGAAGTCGGCATGCCGTCGGCGCCAGTTGCTGACGGCGGCACGACCCACGCCGGCTAGCCGCGCGATGTCCGCGGCGGTGACCTCTGTCCCGTTCCCCTGCACGCGCCCGGCTCCCCTCGTACCTGGTGGTGTGACGTCGAGCATACCGACGCACGCAAGATCTACCCCTTCACGGCGTGTACACACCCAATCCCGTGAACCGTGTTGACTCGGTTCACAAGCTCTGCTGTGATTGACCCATCGAACGACGGGCCACCCGATCCGGATGGTCACACGTCGGCCGCACTGTCGTACACCGGGGGAGAAGCACGCCATGGACGGAAACGGTGACCTCACCGTGAACGGCGACGGCCCCGCCCGCCTCGACTCCCCGGCCCACGCCGGCCGGAAGCCCGACGAGCGAGGCCGCGTCACGGTTTACGAATCCGCGGACGACGTACTCGACACCCGCGCGCGCTGACGCCACCGCTCAGCGCTCATCACACCGCTCCCGGACCAAGCGCCACACACCGCTCGTTCCACGCACCACCCATCGATTCCCAGGGGGGAACTCCCATGCGTCGCACCGCACTCGCCGCCGTCTGCATCGCCGCCGCGGCCACCTTCTCGCTCACCGGCTGCATGTCCGAGGACAAGGCCGACGGCCCCTTCGCCGGGCTGTCCGGCGGCGAGATCGCCGACAAGGCCGTGAAGGCCACCTCCGGCGCCGAATCGCTCCGGATGAAGGGCGAGATCGAGGACGAGTCCGCCGGCGGCACGGTCCAGATGGACATGGCGATGAACAAGAAGGGCGACTGCGCCGGCACCATGAGCATGGGCGGCGAGGGCCAGGCCGAACTGATCAAGGTCGGCGACACCCTCTACATGAAGTACGACGAGGCCTTCCTGCGCGCCCAGTCGAAGGACTCCTCCAAGGAGGAGGCCGACATGGTCGTCGACATGCTCGCCGACAAGTGGACCAAGACGTCCGCGGCCGGCGAGGACTCCAAGGACATGGCGAGCTTCTGCGACCTCGACACCGTCCTCGCCGACTTCGAGGACGTCGACTCCAACGCCACGCGCGGCAAGACCTCCGAGGTCGAAGGCACCCCCGCCATCGTCCTCGACGAGAAGGACGGCAAGGACCGCTACACCCTGTACGTCGCCACCGAGGGTGAGCCGTACCTCCTGCGGGTCGTCAGCAAGTCCGCGAAGGAGCCCGGCGACCTGGTCTTCACCGACTACGACAAGCCGGTCCCGGCCAAGGCCCCCAAGGGCAAGGTCATCGACATGGACAAGGACTTCGGCTGACGCGCCGCGCCGCCCGGCGGTACCCCGACGGCCTCAGTCCGCGTGAAAGCGGGCCGGGGCCTTCGTCGGGTTGCCGCCGGTGGGGAGCTTCTGCTGCGGACAGGTGATCAGGACACGCTTCATGGCGTCCTGTTCGGCGGAGGTGACCCAGAGGCCGTACTTCGTCTTCACGGCGACCTGGGCCGCCACATAGGTGCAGCGGTAGGCCTTGTTCGGGGGGAGCCAGGTGGCCGTGTCACCGTCGCCCTTGCCGCGGTTGGTGCCGGAGTCCACCGCGAGCAGGTTGAGCGGGTCGTTGGCCAGGGCTATGCGCTTGCTGTCGTCCCACTGCTGGGCGCCCTTCTGCCAGGCGTCGGAGAGGGCCACCATGTGGTCCACGTCGATCTTGCTGCGGCCCCGTACGTACGGCACGTCCTTGCCGGTGTACGGGTCCGGGTCGAGCACACCGGAGACCACCGTGCAGTCCCCGTCCCGGAACTTCACCTCGTCCAGGTCGCGTTTGAGTATGTCGTCGCGGGTGTCGCAGCTGTTGGAGTCCGTGTCGGCCCACGCGCTGCCGAACTCGCCGCGGTCGTAGTTGTTCTTGGGCGCCCGCCCCTTGACGGTCAGCGCCTCCGCGGCGGCGTAAGCCGCGCCCCCGCCGCCTGCCGGGTTCTCCTGCGGTCCGGCCGAGCCACCCGTGCTGTCCGGTTCGCAGCCGGTCGCGGCGACCAGCACCAGAGCGACGGCGGCGACCCCACCCCTCAGACGCACCACGCGACACCCCTCTCCTTCGTCTGCAGCCGTTCGGCGGTCCCGCTCGGGGTTCCCCGTCCTGCCTGCTCGACACCGTAGCGGCCACCGGGAACACGACGACAGTGGCCCGGACGGCACCCTCTGCCGCGCCGGGCCACTACGCCTCTACGCCTCTACGCCTCTACGCCTCTACGCCTCTACGCCTCTACGCCTCTACGACCCGAGGATCGAAGCCAGGAACTCCCCGGTCCACCCCAGCAGATCCCGCCCGACCAACGGCTTCCCGCCCACCTTCGCCGTCTTCGGGCGGGGCACCAGCACCTGGTGGGCGGCCGGCTTGATGACCGTGCCCGGGTACAGGCGCTTGAGGCGGAGCTCCTGGGACTCCCGCAGTTCCACCGGCGCGAAGCGGATGTTGGTGCCCTGCAGCACGATCTCGCCCACCCCGCACGCCCGGGCGAGCATGCGCAGCCCGGCGACGAGCAGCAGGTTCTCCACCGGCTCCGGCAACTTGCCGTAGCGGTCGACGAGTTCCTCGCGCACGGCCGCGATGTCGGCCTCGGTGTTGACCGAGGCGATCGCCCGGTACGCCTGCAGGCGCAGCCGCTCACCCGGCGCGTAGTCGTGCGGGACGTGCGCGTCGACCGGCAGCTCGACCTTGACCTCGAGCGGCGGCTCCTCCTCGATCCCGCCGCTCTCCAGCTGACGCCGGTAGTCCGCGACGGCCTCGCCGACCATCCGCACGTACAGGTCGAAGCCGACGCCCGCGATGTGGCCGGACTGTTCGCCGCCCAGCAGGTTGCCCGCGCCCCGGATCTCCAGGTCCTTCATCGCCACGTACATGCCCGCGCCCATCTCCGTGTGCTGGGCGATGGTGGCGAGGCGCTCGTGGGCGGTCTCCGTCAGCGGCTTCTCGGGCGGGTACAGGAAGTACGCGTAGCCGCGTTCCCGGCCTCGGCCGACCCGGCCCCTGAGCTGGTGCAGCTGCGACAGGCCGAAGGTGTCCCCCCGCTCCACGATCAGCGTGTTCGCGTTGGAGATGTCGATGCCCGACTCCACGATCGTCGTGGAGACGAGGACGTCGAACTTCTTCTCCCAGAAGTCGACGACGACCTGCTCCAGGGCCTGTTCCGACATCTGTCCGTGGGCCGTCGCGATCCGCGCCTCGGGGACGATCTCGCGCAGCCGGGCCGCCGCGCGGTCGATGGACTCCACCCGGTTGTGGATGTAGAAGACCTGGCCCTCGCGCAGCAGTTCGCGGCGGACGGCCGCACCGATCTGCTTCTCCTCGTACGGGCCGACGAAGGTGAGCACCGGGTGGCGCTCCTCCGGCGGTGTGGTGATCGTCGACATCTCGCGGATGCCGGTGACCGCCATCTCCAGGGTGCGCGGGATCGGGGTCGCCGACATCGTCAGCACGTCCACGTTCGCGCGCAGCTTCTTCAGCTGCTCCTTGTGCTCGACGCCGAACCGCTGCTCCTCGTCGACGATGACCAGACCGAGGTCCTTGAACTTGGTCTCGGAGGAGAAGAGGCGGTGGGTGCCGATGACGATGTCGACCGCGCCCTCGCGCAGGCCCTCCAGCGTGCCCTTGGCCTCGGTGTCCGTCTGGAAGCGGGACAGGGCCCGGACGTTCACCGGGAACTGCGAGTACCGCTCGCTGAACGTGCCGAAGTGCTGCTGGACCAGAAGGGTGGTCGGGACGAGCACGGCCACCTGCTTGCCGTCCTGGACGGCCTTGAAGGCGGCCCGGACCGCGATCTCCGTCTTGCCGTAGCCGACGTCGCCACAGATCAGGCGGTCCATGGGGACCGTCTTCTCCATGTCCTCCTTGACCTCGGCGATCGTCGTCAACTGGTCGGGCGTCTCCGCGTACGGGAAGGCGTCCTCCAGCTCACGCTGCCACGGGGTGTCCGCGCCGAACGCGTGGCCGGGCGCCGCCATCCGGGCGCTGTAGAGCTTGATGAGGTCGGCGGCGATCTCCTTGACCGCCTTCTTCGCGCGCGCCTTCGTCTTCGTCCAGTCGGCGCCGCCGAGGCGGTGCAGGGTCGGGGCCTCACCGCCGACGTACTTGGTGATCTGTTCGAGCTGGTCGGTGGGGATGTAGAGGCGGTCGCCGGGCTGGCCGCGCTTGGCGGGGGCGTACTCGACGACCAGGTACTCGCGGGTCGCGCCCTGCACGGTCCGCTGGACCATCTCGATGTAGCGGCCGACGCCGTGCTGCTCGTGGACGATGTAGTCGCCCGCCTCCAGGGTGAGCGGGTCGATGGTCTTGCGGCGGCGGGCGGGCATCCGGGCGCCGTCCTTGCCGGCCGCCTTCTGGCCGGAGAGGTCGGTCTCGGTGAGGACCGCGAGCTTCAGGGCGGGGTCGACGAAGCCGTAGTCGATCGAGCCGCAGGCCACATGCACGACGGACGGGGCGATGTCCCCCAGCTCGGCCTCCAGCCGGGCCGGGATGCCCTCACCGCCGAGCACCTCGACCGTGCGGGCGGCCGGGCCGTGGGCCTCGGTCACGAACACGGTGCGCCAGCCGTCGGCGAGCCAGCCCTTGGTGTCGGCGAGCGCCTTGGCGGTGTCGCCGCGGTAGGTCTCGGGGGCGTGCATGCCGAGCTTGAGGGTGTCCGCGTCCAGCTCCTCGTCGGCCGCGAACGGCGACACCGACCACCACATCATGTCCAGCTCACGGGCCCGGTCGCGGACGTCCGCGATGGACCGCAGGGAGGCCGCGCCGACGTCGATCGGCGCCTCGCCGCCACCAGCGGTCGCCGCCCAGGACGCCTGGAGGAACTCCTGCGAGGTGGCCACCAGGTCGGCCGCCCGCGTGCGCACCCGCTCCGGGTCGCACACGATGGCCATCGCGCCCTTCGGCAGGACGTCGATCAGCAGTTCCATGTCGTCGACGAGGACCGGAGCGAGGGATTCCATGCCCTCGACCGCGATGCCCTCGGCAATCTTGTCGAGGAGTTCGCCCAGCTCCGGGTGGCGCTCGGCCAGGATCCGCGCCCGCTCCCGGACCTCGTCCGTCAGCAGCAGCTCACGGCACGGCGGCGCCCACAGACCGTGCTCGGCGACCTCCAGGGAGCGCTGGTCGGCGACCTTGAAGTACCGGATCTCCTCGACGTCGTCGCCCCAGAACTCCACCCGCAGGGGGTGCTCCTCGGTCGGCGGGAAGACGTCCAGGATGCCGCCGCGTACGGCGAACTCGCCGCGCTTCTCGACCAGCTCCACGCGGGAGTACGCGGCTGCCGCGAGCGCCTCGACCGTACGGTTCAGGTCGGCCGTCCCGCCCGAGCGCAGGGCGACCGGCTCCAGGTCGCCCAGGCCCTTGACCTGTGGCTGGAGGACCGAGCGGACGGGCGCGACGACGACCGAGACCGGGCCGGTCTCCGGGTCGTCGGGGCGCGGATGCGTCAGGCGGCGCAGTACGGCGAGGCGGCGGCCGACGGTGTCGCTGCGCGGGCTGAGGCGCTCGTGCGGCAGTGTCTCCCAGGCCGGGTACTCCACGACGCCGTCCGGGGGAAGCAGCGAGCGCAGGGCCGCCGCCAGGTCCTCGGCCTCGCGGCCCGTCGCCGTCACGGCGAGTACGGGGCGGCCGGCGTCCCGGGCGAGGGCGGCCACGGCGAAGGGGCGGGCCGCCGGGGGGCCCACCAGGTCGATGTGGGTGCGGTGGCCGTCTGATGCCGCCCTGATCGCTTCCGCGAGAGGGGCGTCCTTGACTACGGCGTCTAGCAGGCCGTGGAGGCTCATTCGGGGTGTTTCCCGTCCGGGTGGGCAAGGGGGTGAAGTTCGGGGGTGGGGCAACACGAACGCCCGGACTCGTGTGACGGGCCGGGGGTGTCCAGGGTACGACGGGTGGTGTGGGGGCCGCGGACGACTTTTCCTCGCCCCGCCGCCCCCGCCCGTCCCGTCCCAGGGGCTGCGCCCCTTCGACCGCCGGCCGCGGGTTCGGTGGGGGCTGGTCGCGCAGTTCCCCGCGCCCCTGGAAAGCAGGGGCCGCGCCCACCGCTTTCCAGGGGCGCCTAATCTCTATGGGCGCCCCTGTCCCCTGTCGAACGTGAGCCCCCATGGCATCGAGCGCCCCGTCCACGAAGTCGTCGGGTCCCTCGCTCATACCGGGGCCGGTCGCGGTGGCCGCCCCGGCCCGTGACCGGCGTTTCTCCCTCGTGGGCCGGGAGCCGTACGTGCTCGCGGGCGTGTTGTTCGTGGCGTACGCGATGGTGTCGGTGGGGCGGTACCGGCGGCTGGGGACCCGGTCGTACGACCTGGGCATATACGAACAGACCGTGCGGGCCTACGCGCACCTCCAGGCGCCGATCGTCGAGCTGAAGGGGCCGGGGTACAACGTCCTCGGGGATCACTTCAGCCCGGTCACGATGCTGCTCGCGCCGTTCTACCGGGCGTTTCCCTCGTCCATGACGCTGCTGGTGGTGCAGGCGGCGCTGTTCGCGCTGTCGGCGGTGCCGGTGACGCGCGCGGCCACGCGGATGCTGGGGCGGGCGCGGGGGCTCGCCCTGGGGGTGGCGTACGGACTGTCGTGGGGGCTGCAGAACGCCGTGGACTTCGACTTCCACGAGATCTGTTTCGCGGTTCCGCTGATCGCGTTCTCCCTGGAGGCGCTGCTCGCGCGGCGATGGCGTGCCGCGCTGCTCTGGGGACTCCCGCTGGTCCTGGTCAAGGAGGACCAGGGGCTGACCCTGGCGGTGCTCGCGGCCGTCGTCGCGCTGCGGGCCCGGCGGCACGGCGCGTCCCGCGTGGTGCCGTACGCCCTCGCGGTCTCGGCGTTCGGCGCGCTCGCCACGCTGCTCGCCTTCACCGTGCTCATCCCGGCCTTCAACACCGCCGGAGCCTCCGACTACCTGGCCAAGGTCGGCGGCGGCGGCCCCCTCGACGGTCTGGACGTCAAGATCCGTACCGTCCTGTGGCTGGTGATCCCGACCAGCGGACTGCTCGCCCTGCGCTCGCCGATCGTCCTCGCCGCCCTCCCCACCCTCGGCTGGCGGTTCGTCTCCTCCGACCACAACTACTGGGGGACGGCCTGGCACTACAGCGCCGTCCTGATGCCGATGGTCTTCCTCGCGCTCGTCGACGCGATCCCCGGCGCCCGCCAGAGCCCGCGCCCGTGGCTGCGCTCGTACACGCTCCATCTGCCCGCCGCCGTCCTCGCGGCCTCCGTCGCGCTGACGGCCTCGCTGCCCGTGGGCACCCTGACCGAGGCCTCCGCCTACCGGGTCCCGCCCGAGGTCGGGGCGGTGGAGAAGCTGCTGGGCAGCATCCCGGACGGATCCACCGTCGAGTCCAACATCGGCCCCATCAGCCGGCTGACCTCCCGCTGCCGCGTCTTCTGGATCGGCCGGACCGGGGGCCTCGCGCCCGACTACATCGCCTTCAACAACAACTCGCACTGGGTGAAGGACGTCCCCGCGTACGCCCGTCAGCTCCATCCGCGCGACACGTACGTGCTGCGGGGCGTCATCCAGGGGTACGTCCTGCTGAAACGCACGTCCCCCGAGCGGGCGTCCTCCTGACGGCGCCCCCGGCAACGCGTGAAGCCCGGCGCCCGGAGGCCTCCGCCTCCGGGCGCCGGGCTCTCCCCCGGTTTCCCCCGTGTCCCCGTTCCCCCCGTCGTCCCCCGTTCCCCGTGCCCGGTGGCTAATCGGTGGCGATCGCGTTCAGGACGTTCATGCGGCCCGCGCGGAACGCCGGCACCAGCGCGGCGAAGAGGCCCACGAAGGCCGAGCCGATGAAGACCCCGATGATCGTCGGCCACGGGATGTCGAGGACCTTCATGCCCTCCAGGGCGAGGAGCTGCTGGGCGGTGGCGCCCCAGCCCATGCCCAGCCCCAGGCCGAGGAGCGCGCCGAAGAGGGCGATGACGACCGACTCCAGGCGGATCATGCGGCGCAGCTGGCGGCGGGAGAGGCCGATGGCGCGCATCAGACCGATCTCGCGCGTCCGTTCGACCACCGACAGGGCCAGCGTGTTCACGACTCCCAGGATCGCGACGATGATCGCCAGGGCGAGCAGGCCGTAGATCATGTTGAGGAGCTGGTCGATCTGGCCCTTCAGGGCCTCCTTGTAGTCGGTCTGGTCGCGGACCTTGTACTGCGGGTAGTCGTGCAGCGCGTCCTTGAGGGACGTGTACGCGGCCGCGTCCTGGCCCTCCTTCGCCGAGGCGAAGAGCAGCTGGTCGAGGGGCATCTTGTCGGCCGGGACGTACTTCGCCATCGTGTCGATGGAGGTGTACATGGCCCCGGCGTCGATGACGACGTCACTGCTGGTGATCGCGCGGACGGTCAGGTCGGCCGTGCGGCCGTCCTTGAAGGCGACGGCGATCTTGGAGCCGAGCTGGACGTCGTGCTCCTTGGCGAACTTCTCGTGGACGGACATCGAGTCGGGCTTGTAGGCGTCCGGCAGTTTGCCCGCGACGACCTCGGTGGCGAGGTCGGTGGCGTAGCTCGGGTCGGCGGCGGTGATCGCCGTGTCCTTGAGCGTCTTGCCGTCGGGGGTGGTGAAGTCGGCCTGGGTCCACTTGTACTCGGTGAGGCTCTTGATGCCCTTCGCGGAGCGCGCGGCCTCGACGGCCTGCGGGGTGATCAGCTGGCCGCGGTCGGACTGGATGATGAAGTCCGTACCGACCGTCTTGTCGAGCTGCTCGGTGGCCGAGGCGACCATGGAGGAGCCGACGACGGACAGACAGGCGACCAGGGCGAGGCCGATCATCAGGGCGGCACCGGTGGCCCCCGTGCGGCGCGGGTTGCGCAGCGCGTTGCGCTCGGCCATCCGGCCGACCGGGCCGAAGGCCCGCAGGACGACCGCGCCCAGCACCCGCACCACGGCGCCGGCGAGCAGCGGGCCGATGACGACGAAACCGATGAGGGACAGGACGACCCCGCCGCCCAGCCACATGGACCCCTCGCTCGCCTTGGCGGCGGTGGACGCCAGGTACAGGCAGTAGCCGCCGGCGCCGGTCAGCAGGAGGCCGATCACGGCCCGGACGATGCCGGCCTTGGCGTCCAGCGGGGCTCCGGCGTCGCGCAGGGCGGCCATCGGGGAGACCTTGCCGGCGCGCCGGGCGGGCACGTAGGCGGCGAGGACGGTGACGACGATGCCCAGGAGCAGACCGACCGCCGGGGTGGTCCAGGCGATGGTGAGGTCGTCGGTGGACAGGTTCATCCCGGTGGCGCTCATCAGCTTCATCAGGCCGATGGCGAGGCCGACTCCGCCGGCGACACCGAGGATCGAGCCGAAGACACCCAGGAGCAGCGCCTCGACGAGGACCGACCGGTTGACCTGGCCGCGGCTGGAGCCGATGGCCCGCATCAGGCCGATCTCGCGGGTCCGCTGGGCGACCAGCATCGAGAAGGTGTTGATGATCAGGAAGATGCCGACGAGGAAGGCGATCCCGGCGAAGCCGAGCATCGCGTACTTCATGACGCCCATGAACTCGCCGACGTCCTTGGCGTTGGCGTCCGCGATCTCCTTGGCGGTCTGCACCTTGTAGGCGCCGCCCAGTTCGGCGGAGACGTTCTTCTTCACCTGCGCGTCCGTGAACCCGGCGGCGGCGGTGACGTTGACGTTGGTGTACACGCCCGTCTCACCGACGAGGGTCTTCTGGGCGGTGGCGGTGTCGAGGTAGAAGATCGCGGCGCCCGGGTTGGTGACCTGGAAGTCGGCGATGCCGGAGACCTTCGCCTCGTGCGTGCCGACGGCGCTGATCACGCCGATCTCGTCGCCCAGCTTCAGGTCGTGCTTGTCGGCGGTGTCCGCGTCGACCATGATCTGGTCGGGGCCGCGCGGTGCGTTGCCGGACGAGATCTTCATGGTGCGGGCGTCGTTGGCGTTCCAGTTGCCGACGATGGTCGGGGCGCCGCTGGTGGGCGAGAGGCTGTCCTTGTCGGCGTCGACGACCGTCACCGAGGTCGAGAACACGGTCCCCTCGGCCGACTTCACGCCGTCCGCGCCGCCCACCTTGTCGACGACGGAGGCGGGCATGACCGGTGGCTTGCCGGTGTCGGACTGTGTCTCACCGCTGTCCGAGGCGCCCTTGGCGCTGACCGTGACGTCGGAGGAGGTGGCCGCGAACAGCTTGTCGAACGTGGTGCCCATCGTGTCGGTGAAGACCAGGGTCCCCGTCACGAACGCCACCGACAGCATGACCGCGATGGCGGAGAGCGCCATCCTCCCCTTGTGCGCGAAGAAGTTGCGCATCGAGGTCTTCATGACAGTCACGACGTACGCCCCCGGGCGTCGAAGTCCTTCATGCGGTCCAGCACGGTGTCGGCGGTCGGCTTGAACATCTCGTCGACGATGCGGCCGTCCGCCAGGTACAGCACCCGGTCCGCGTAGGAGGCGGCCACCGGGTCGTGCGTGACCATGACGATGGTCTGGCCCAGCTCGTCGACCGACGTGCGCAGGAAGCTGAGGACCTCGGCGCCGGCCCGCGAGTCCAGGTTGCCGGTCGGCTCGTCACCGAAGATGATCTCCGGCCGGGCGGCCAGCGCCCGGGCCACGGCGACGCGCTGCTGCTGGCCGCCGGAGAGCTGGCTGGGCCGGTGCTTGAGCCGGTCGCCCAGGCCGACGGTGTCGACGACCCGCGCCAGCCACTCCTTGTTCGGCTTGCGCCCCGCGATGTCCATCGGGAGCGTGATGTTCTCTATCGCGTTCAGCGTGGGCAGCAGGTTGAACGCCTGGAAGATGAACCCGATCCGGTCCCGGCGCAGCTGGGTGAGCTTCTTGTCCTTGAGGCCGGTGATCTCGGTGTCGTCGAGGTGGATCTGACCCGACGTCACGGTGTCGAGCCCGGCGAGGCAGTGCATGAGGGTGGACTTGCCGGACCCCGAGGGGCCCATGATCGCGGTGTACTGCCCCCGCGCGATGTCCACGTCCACATGGTCGAGGGCGACGACACGGGTCTCACCGGACCCGTACGCCTTCACGACCTGCCGCGCCCGCGCGGCAACGGCCGTAGTCCCTCCAGTACCCCCGTGCCTGGTGATGGTCACAGCCGATGTCACGGTATGTCTCCTAAGTCGGGCAGCGGATGGTTCCGTTGCTCAGTGGACGAGCCGTACGAAGCGAGGTGCCGAGCCGTACGCGGTGCGGTGCTGCTGTGCTGTGGCGCTGTGTTGCTGAGTCTGGTCCCCGGAGGGGGCCCGGCGCGCTGGTGCCCAGCGCAGTCTTCTGCTGGGGAAAACCCCACCTCCGCCGGTCCGGTACACCGCCCCCCAGCGGCGTAAAGCCAGGTTAAATACGGCAGGCCCCCCGTCTCGTCCTCCGTCGGTACGACCCCGCCCCCGGCCGTAGTGCGGAGATACCCCTAAGGGATGTCGCCCGCCGGGAGGAGACGGCCTCGGGGTCGGCCTCCTCCCCGGGGGTGCGACCAGGCTGCACCCTGCCGTGGCGTGAGGGTCAATGGCATGGTGGTCGGCGGCAGATAGGTGCAAGGGGAAGGCATTTGGTGGACGAGAATCCGGTGGGCGGGAATCCGGCGGGCGGCGACTTTCCGGGCGGCGGTCCGGCGGGCGGGAAGCCGTCGGGCGGCGACCGGCTGGACGGCGGTCCGGCGGGGGACCACCTGACGGACGGCGATCCGGATCCAGTGGGGGACGACCCGACAACGGACGACGTTCCCCCTGGCGGCGCCCCCTTGGGCGGCAACCCCTTGGGCCGCGATCCCGTGGGCCGCGATCCCGTGGGCCGCGATCCCGTGGACGCCGTACGACCGGACGCCGTACGAACAGACGCCGTACGAACAGACGCCGTACGACCGGACGCCGCGGAACTCGACGCCCCTCGACCCGCGATACCCGACCCGTCCGGGCGGCACACCGGATCCGGCAGACGAAGAGCCGTCACCGCCGCCCTGATGCTGTCCATGGGCCTGGCGGCGCTGGACTCCACGATCGTCTCGACCGCCGTCCCGCAGATCGTCGCCGACCTCGGCGGCTTCTCCGTCTTCTCCTGGCTGTTCTCCGGCTATCTGCTCGCCGTCACCGTCACCCTCCCCGTCTACGGCAAGCTCTCCGACACCTTCGGCCGCAAACCGGTGCTCGTCGTGGGCGCGGCCCTGTTCCTGCTGGGCTCCCTGCTCTGCGCGCTGGCCTGGAACATGGGCGCCCTGATCGCCTTCCGTATCGTGCAGGGCCTGGGCGGCGGGGCCCTTCAGGGCACGGTCCAGACGCTGGCGGCCGACCTGTACCCCCTGAAGGAGCGGCCGAGGATCCAGGCCAAGCTGTCCACGGTGTGGGCGGTGTCGGCGGTGGCGGGCCCCGGAGTGGGCGGTGTCCTGGCCGCGTACGCGGACTGGCGCTGGATCTTCCTCATCAACCTCCCGCTCGGTGCGGCGGCGTTGTGGCTGCTCGTCCGTCATCTGCACGAACCCCGGCGGGAGCCGACGGGCCGGCCCCGGGTGGACTGGGCCGGCGCCCTGACCGTCTTCGCGGGCGGCGGGGCCCTGCTGCTGGCCCTGGTGCAGGGCGGGGTGGCCTGGGACTGGCTCTCGCCGCCCTCGATCACCCTGCTGGGCACGGGAGTCGCCCTGATCGCCCTGCTGGTGCTGATCGAGCGCCGGGCGGCCGAACCGATCATCCCCGGCTGGGTGTGGCGCCGCCGCACGATCGCGGCGGTGAACCTGGCCCTGGGCGCGCTCGGTCTGCTGATGGTCGCGCCGACGGTGTTCCTCGCGACCTACGCGCAGTCGGTGCTGGGCCTGGCACCGGTGGCCGCCGGGTTCGTGGTCTCCGTCTGGACGCTGAGCTGGCCCGTGTCCGCGGCCCTCAGCCAGCACGTCTACCGCCGGATCGGCTTCCGGAACACCGCGATGCTCGGTATCGCCGCGGCCGCGGCCCTCCTCTTCGCCTTCCCGTTCCTCCCCTACCCGGGCGAGGCCTGGCAGCCGATGCTGCTGATGCTGCTCCTGGGCGCCGCGCTGGGGCTCTTCCAGCTCCCCCTGATCATCGGCGTCCAGTCGACGGTGGCCTGGGAGGAGCGCGGCACGGCCACCGCGTCGATCCTCTTCTGCCGCCAGACCGGCCAGACCCTGGGCGCGGCGGCCTTCGGCGCGGTGGCGAACGGGGTGCTGGCCTCCCGGCTCGGCGGCGCGGGCGACCTCGACACCGTCACCCGGTCCCTCGACGCCGGCACAGCCGCGGAGCCGGTCCGCCGCGCGGTGGCGGACGCGGTCCACGCCGTCTACCTCGGCGCGGCGTGCGCGGCGACGGTGGCGTTCCTGGTGCTGCTGGTCGTGGCACCGCGCAGGTTCCCGGTACTCACCCCCAGCACTCCTGACCCTCGTTCAAAAATCTGAGTTAATCCGGGTAACACCCCAGGTCAGCGTGAGATACGTCAAGTAAGCGCATACCGACCGATCAGTTTGTAGAAAAGCTCGCACACCGCCGCACCCACGAGTAGCGTTCACGCCCGCCCCCCGCTCCCTGCGGTCCGCACCGGACCCGAGCCGCGCAAGGAGACAAAGGGATGACCGACGCCTTCCCGTCACCCCCGCACCAGCCGCCGCACCGATCGCCGAATCGATCGCCGTACCCACCGCCGTACCCGCAGCACACCTCGTCCCCCTCCTACCAGACCTATCCCTGGGCCCCCCAGGAACCGGTCACGGTGCCGGCCCCCCGGTCCGCCCGCACACCCTCATCCCTCGGTCACCACAGCGACCTGCGGGTGCTGCGCAGCGCGTACCGCTGGCAGCGGCGGGTGGCGACCCTGGCCGCGCTGGGCTACTTCGTGCTGTTCCTCGTCCTGTCGGCGTTCGCCCCGTCGTTCATGACCAGCGAGGTCAGCGGCGGACTGTCCACGGGCCTGCTGCTCGGCCTGCTCCAGGTCCCGGTGACCTGCCTGGCCATCTGGCTGTACGAGCACACCGCGCGCCACCGGGTCGATCCGCTGGCCGACCGCATCCGCGACCTCGCTGCGGTGGACGCACGGCGGGGGGCCACCCGATGACCTCCCTCACCCCCCTGACCACCGCCGCGGGCGGCCTCGCCGAGTTCAGCGGGTCGGCCCGGGCGATGTCGCTCGTCGGATTCACGGCGGTCGCCACGATCACCCTGCTGCTGTGCGTGATGACGGGCCCGGACCGGGACGACCTCGACGAGTTCTACACCGGCTACAGCTCCCTCTCCCCCATGCGCAACGGCCTCGCCATCGCGGGCGACTACATCTCGGCGGCGACGGTGCTGGGCACCGGCGGAGTCATCGCCCTCTTCGGCTACGACGGAGTCGTCCTCGCCCTCAGCACGGCCCTGTCCCTGATGCTGCTGATGTTCCTGCTGGCCGAACCCCTGCGCAACGCGGGCCGGTTCACCATGGGCGACGCGCTGGCCCGGCGGATGCCCGGCCGGTCCGTACGCATCGTCGCCTGCGTCGTCACCATCGCCGCGCTGATGCCGATGATGCTGGTCCAGCTGGCCGGCACCGGGGACCTGCTGGCCTTCGTCCTCGGCTTCTCCAGCGAGAGCCTCAAGACCGGCGTCGTGGTGATCGTCGGCGCGCTGATGATCGGCTACGCGGCGATCGGGGGCATGAAGGGCACCGCCCTCATCCAGATCATCAAGATCGTGATGCTGCTCGGCTCCGGCGCGCTGGTCGCCGTACTGATCCTGAACAAGTTCGACTGGGACCCCGGCCTGCTGCTCGGCACGGCGGCCGAACGCAGCGGCATCGGCACCGGCTACCTCCACTCGGGGCTGCAGTTCACGAGCGGCCCGCACCCCGAACTCGACATGATCAGCGCCCAGTTGACGGTCGTCCTCGGCGGCGCCTGCCTCCCCCACGTCACCATGCGCATGTACACGGCGAACAGCGCCCGTCAGGTCCGCCGCTCGCTGTCCTGGGCGGTCCCCTCCGTCGCCCTCTTCGTCCTGATCATCTCGGTGATCGGCTTCGGCGCGACGGCCCTGATCGGCCGCGAGGTGATCGCGGCGGCCGACCCGCAGGGCAACACGGCCTATCTGCTGGGCTCGATGGCGGCCTTCGGCGCCGAGGTGTCCACGGCGGAGACCCTGCTCTTCACCACGGTCACCACGGCGGTCTTCCTGACCCTCCTCGCCTCCGTGGCCGGCATGATCCTCGCCTGCGCCAACTCCCTCGCCCACGACGTCTTCGCGGCCCGCGCCACCGGGCCCCTCAGCCAGCGCCGCGAGATGACCATCGCCCGGCTCTCGGCCTGCGCGGTCGGCACCGCCGCGATCGTCCTGGCCACGATGGTCCAGCACCGCAACCTCCAGCCCCTGGTCACCCTCTCCTTCTGCCTGGGCGCCTCCGCCATCGCCCCCGCCCTCGTCTACGGCCTCTTCTGGCGCCGCTACACCCGTACGGGCCTGATGTGCACCCTCGTCGGCGGCAGCCTCTCCGTCCTGGTCCTCATGACCGGCACCAACCTCGTCTCCGGCTCCCCCTACGCCGCCTTCCCCCGCGCGGACTTCAACTGGTTCCCCTTCACCACCACCGGCCTCGTCTCCATCCCCTTGGGCTTCCTGGCGGGCTGGCTGGGCACACTCGCCTCCGGCCGAACCCGGGCCGCGGAGCAGCGCCGGCGGTACGAGGCGGTGGAGGGCCTGATCCTGGCGGGCGCGACCCGGGGGGACGGGGGCGCCTGATGACTCGGGGGTGCGGGTTCGTGGGCGACTGCGGCTCCGGTGGGGGCTTCTCGCGCAGTTCCCCGCGCCCCTGAAAAAGCGGGGCTGCGCCCCTGCTTTTCCATCCCACGGCCCCGTCGCTTTCAGACCCGCAGCCCCGTCGCCTTCAGGCCTGCGGGGCCGTGGTCTTTCAGGCCCGCAGGGGCCTGAAGCCTTTAGGGGCGCGGGGAACTGCGCGAGAAGCCCCACTCACCCGCACCCGACGACGCACCCCGAAAACCCCGCGCCCTAATCCGTGAGCGCCGACAGACTGTCCCGGATACCGTCCATCTGCGCCCGCACCTGATCCCACCTCTCCCCGTGCTCCCGCAGCACCCTCTCCGTCTCCCGAGCCACCCACTCCTCCCGCCGCCGCGCCTCCGCCAGCGCCTCCGCGGCCCGCTCCTCCGCGTCGTCCTGCATCCGCGCCGCCTCGGCCTCCGCGTCCGCGAAATCCTGCTCGGCCTGGGCGAGGGCGGCCTCCGCCCGGGCGAGCCGTGCGGCCTGCCCCGCATCGAACGCGGCCTCCCGCTCGGCCTCCTCCCGCTCGATCCCGGCCACCCGCTCGTCGTACTCCTTGGCCAGTTCGGCGAGCATCCCCTCGGTCCGCTCCCGCACCTCCCGCAGCGCGGCCAGCGCCTCACCCCGCCCCTCCTTCACCCCGCGCCGGGCCTCGATCCGCAGTTCGTCGGCCTCGGTCCGCGCGGCCAGCAACACCTGCCGGGCCCGCTCCTCGGCCTCGCCCCGCACCTCGTCGGCGTACGCTTGCGCGGCCTCCCGCAGCCGCAGCCCGGCCTCCTCCGCCTCGGCGACGATCCGCCGGGCGCCCTCACGGCCGCCCTCGCGCACGGCCGCGGCCTCCTCGACACCGAGGGCGAACAACTGCCGCGCGCCCTCACCGAGCGCCTCGTACGTCTGCGGGGTCAACCCGGCGACCGTCTCGCGCAGCCGGTCGAGTTCGATGCCCATCTCCCGGGCCAGCACGGTCAGCCGGGCGGCCCGCTCCCACGCGGCGTCCCGGTCCTGGGAGAGGGCCGTCGCGTGGACGTCGACCTGGTCGGTGCGGTAGCCACGCCGTACGACGTCGAACTCGAAGTCATGGGATGCCGTCGGTGCGCTGCTCATGCTGGGCCCTCTCCGCCGGACGCACACGAAATGATGATTTCGCGCACATCTTGATGTATCGGGCAGAAGTGTTCATAACGCGACACTCCGTACGAGGGTCACGGGAGGGACGGCGAGTCCGGCGAGCGGGCACACACAAGGGCCCGGCCCGGTCTCGTACGAGACCGGGCCGGGCCCTTGCGACGTAGGTGCGTACGGCGCAACGGAGGTCAGCCGCGACGGATCACAGCAGTCCGTCCCACATCTGCTCCAGCAGCACCGACCACCAGCTCTCCGGCGAGGCGAGAGCCGCCGGGTCGAGGGCGGCGAGCTGCGCCTGGAAGTCGACGGTCCAGCGGCCCGCCTGCTCCTGGTTGAGCCCGAACCGCAGCCGCCACATACGGCCGAGCAGGGCCAGGCAGCGCGCGAACTCCGGCAGACCGGTGTTCACGAACTGCGGCGGCACGGGCGCCCCGCCCGGCCCCGCCTCCACCGGCACGGCCACGATGTTCGCCGTGCCGTACTGCACACACAGCGCCTTGCCGAAGTCGCTGCCCATCACCAGGTACGAGCCCGCGTCGGCCGCCGGCTGCACCCCCCGCTCCTGCGCCAGCTCCGCCAGCGTCGGCACCGGACGGCCCGGCTGGGCCTGCGCCCAGAAGAACGGGCCCATGTCGACCGGCAGTCCGGCCACGACCAGTGTGTGCGCCACGATCGGCGGGACGCCCTGCCGCGACACCGCCTGCTGGTCGAACCGGAACACCCCCGGCCCGAACGCCGCCGCCAGCTCCTGCCCGATGGCCTCCGGCGGGATCGGCGGCGCCGGCTGCACCGGATGCAACGGCGCCCGCACCGGCGCGAGCCGGGCCGGACCGTCCGCCACCTGGTGCAACTCACCCTGGTGCGCGATGAGCTGCGCCATGCCCTGCTGCCGGCTCGCGTGGTCCTTGCCGTAAGGGGCGATGGACGTGATGCGGGCGTTCGGCCACTGCTCACGGATCATCCGCGCGCAGTACGCACCCGGCAGCTCGCAGGACTCCAGCTCCGTGTGCAGCTCCAGCACCGCCTCCGGCGGGATGTTCATGCCGCGCAGCTCATGGAAGATCTGCCACTCCGGGTGCGGCGTGCCCGGCGCCGAACGCCGGATCACCTGCTGCTCGGAGCCGTCCGGCGCCCGGAACCGCAGCACGGCCTGGTAGCCGGGGCCGACGGTCGGCTGACCGGCGGGCGGCTGCGGATAGCCGTACGCCGGCGGCGCGCCCATCGGCGGACCGGGCACCGGGCCCGGCTGCCCCGGCATCCCGGGGTGGGCGCCCGGCGGCATCCCGGGCGCCCCCGGACCGCCGACCGCCGGCCCGGCCAGCATCGTCTCGGCGTGGTGCACCGGACCACGAGCACCAGGACCACCCGGCTGACCGGGAGCACCGGGGTGACCGGGAGCACCAGGAGCACCAGGGGCCCCCGGCTGACCCGGAGCCCCGGGCGGACCCGGCGGCTGCGGCGCGCCCGGACCGCCCACGGCGGGCCCGGCGAGCATCGTCGCCGCGTGGTGCATACCGCCGGCGGGCGTACCCCCGGGCGGATTCGGCACCCCGGGGGCACCGGGCGCGCCCGGCCCACCGGGCTGCCCCGGAGCACCGGGAAGACTCTCGGGCCCGTTCGGGCCGAGCGCGGAGACCAGCTGGGTCGGCACGTACCCGCCCGCCGGGGTGCCCGGCGCACCGGGCCCGGACGGCGGCGGAGGCGTACCGCCCGGACGGGCACCCGGAGTCCCCGGGGCACCGGGCGGAGCCGGGGGCGGCGGCGCACCGGCCCCACCGCCCCGGCGCGGCGGCGGCGCCGCCTTGCTCGTGGCGGCGTCGGCGATGTCACCGGCATGGGGCGGCAGCGGACGACCCGGCGGCGGAGTACCGGGACCCTGCGGGCCCCCCGGCCCCTGCGGATACCCGTACGACTGCGCACCCGGCGGCGGCGTCCCCGGACCAGACGGCGGTTGCTGCTGCTGTTGCTGCTGTTGCTGCGAAGGGGCGCGCGGCGCGGAGCCGGGGCCGCCGCCCAGGACCGGCGACACGGCCGTCCGGGGAAGCTGACTGCCGCCGGAGATCAGCGCGGTCTGCGCGTCCGGCAGCGCGTTGGGCGCCGGAGCGTCGTCCTCGTCGCTCACCTCGGTCAGCTGCCGCGCGAACACCGTCTCCGGCAGCGGCACCGAACGGTCGTCCTCTGCATCGGCGTTGGTGTCCGTACCGGCCCACGGGGTCGCCCCGTCGGGCACCCCCGGCACCGCGTCGTGCGGCTCGGTCACCCTCGGCGGCGGCACCGCGTCCCGCACCTCGTCCTCCGGCGACGCGGCGGCCGGCCACGGCGTGGCGTCGGCCGGCGCGGCGGGCACCCCACGGCCGGCCGAGGGCGCCTGCCCCACCGGCCCCGCCATCGTCTCGGGCAGCGAACCACCGCCCCCGGACGCCCCATCGGCGCCCACGAAGCCGGCGCCGGACGCCCCGTTGGCGCCCACAGAGCCGCCCCCGCCCGTACCGTCGGCCGCGGCGGCCGCCGCACGGGACCCGGCGCCGTCGGACGCGCCCGCGCCCGCACGGTGATCCGGAATCCCCAGCCTGTCCGCCGCGGGCTGCAACCACTCCGGCGGAGTCAGCAGGAACGACGTCTGGTTCAGATCCACCCGGGCCGCGGGCGCCGGCGCGGCGGCCGGAAGCTCGTCGGCCCGGCCGTACTCCTCCTCGAACCGGCGGATCACCTCACCCACCGGCAGCGACGGCCACAGCGTGGCGTCCCCGCTGTCCCGGGCGATCACCAGCCGCTGCGCGCCGCCGTCCGAACGCGGACCGTCCGCCCGGTCCTCGGCCCACACCACGAACCCGAGCTCGAACTCCCGCACCCGCACCTCACGGTGCTGATAGGCCGGCAGATCCCCGTTGATCCACTCCTCGGCGCGCTGCTGCGCCTGAGCGAACGTCACCATCGAAAACTCACTCCCCCACCGAAGACACGGCAGCGCCCGCGGCGACCGGCACGACATGTGCGAAGCCACCGTCCACCATCAGGTTCGCCACCGTCTCCAACTCCGGCGGATTGCCCGCCAGCCGGGACAGGAACGTGTCGAAGTCCGCACCCGCGGGGAGCAGCAACCGCTCCACCCGCTCGGCCGGCGGCCACGACGGATCGACGTCACGGGCGTCGTCGTACGCGCAGAACCAGACCGACCCGATCCGGTCGCCCTTCACCTTCACCGCGAGAATCCCGCCCTGCGCGAACGCGACCGCCAGATAGTCCTTGGTGAGATGGTCCCGCAGACACTTGTTGACGTACACCAGGTCGTTGACCGCGGCCTCGTCCCGCACCGTGAAGAACGGCTGGTCGACCAGCAGCCCCAGCTCCGCGTCCAGCGCCGCCCCGACCGGGGCGCAACCGCCCGCCGCCTTCAGGAACGACCGGTACGCACCCGGCAGCCGGTACCCGAGATCCTCCTCGACCCCCTGCACCTGCGCCTCGGTCACCGCCACCGCCGACGACTTCGGCAGCCCGAAGTGCGCCGGCCGGGTCTCCTGCAACGGCCTCGTGCCCCGCTTGTGCTGGTCCACGCGCGCCGTCGCGATGCCACCGTGGTGCCGCAGCAACGCCTTCACCTCGACCGGCACCAGCTCAAGACGCCGGCCGCCCGGCGCGTGATGCCACGTCCAGCCGTGCGGCGTCGCCACCGGCGGGATCGTGTCCCACAGCTCGTGCCCCGTCGCCGCCAGCGCCGCGTTCGCGGACACGTAGTCCGTCAACCGCAGCTCGTCCACCCCGAAACCCTCCGGAGGATCGGCGATCTCCGCCGCGGCGCGCGCGTAGGGCGAGAAGTCCGGATAGCCGTGCGCGTCAACACGGACACCCCTCGGATGACGCGCGGCCCGGACGGGGTCCGGAAACTGCACGACCTGCCCGGCGTAGGCCGCGTTCGGCGGCGCGGCTTGCTGCCCGAGCCGACCTGTCGTCATGGCGGTAGCCCCCTGCGGCGTTCTGTGTGACCTGCTCTGGCTGCGATATCTCTGTCGAACCGCTCCCCGGCAGCGGAAAAGACCCCGATACGGCCCCTTCCGCCCGCCCTCGATCGCAAGACCGAATGGATCGCGGTTGTCGACAGCCTATGCGGTACGGCGACACCGGTCACCGGGCCTCTGCTTCCGTGACCAGCCGTCACGCCACCCTCACGGAACGCCGAAGCCCGGGCGTGTCGAACTGCCCCAGCTTCCGCACGGGCCACGCCGTTTGGCACTCTGTGTCCCCTGGCGGGGTAGGTAACAGGAGGGGATCACGTTCATGAGCGCGACGCAGGCGGGACCTTCGGGCGACCCCCGCATCGGCTGGAGCACGGCGGAACAGCCGCACGCCCCCGCCCTCCTCCACCGCCGCGACGGCATCCTGCCCACCGTGGCCGCCGCCCTCTCCGTACGCGGCGAGACCCTCACCGGCACCGCCGCCCGCGGCGACCACGCCCCACCCCTGCACCCCCTGGTCCAGGAGTTCCTCGACTCCCTCGCCACCGCACAGCGCGACCGCTTCACCGGCCGCTGCGCCGAGGCCATCCTCATCTCCCGCCACATCACCACCGCCGACGCGGCCCGCAGCAGGCGCGCCGCCCGCAGACCCATGTCCAACGGCGAGGCCCGCAAAGCCCTCAAGCAGGCCAAACTCACCACCCGCCACATCCGCGAGGACGGCGACCCCCTCCACGGCGCCTTCGCCACCCCCTGCCGCTCCTGCGCGGCGCTCAGCGCCCACTTCGGCGTCCGCGTCGTGGACCCGGCACGGGACAACTGAGCCCGGCCACGGAGCCGGCGGGCCACCGGGAACCCGTCCCCGCCAGGAACCCCTCTCCCGGAGATCGCGTCACAACACACGAACCGCTCCGGAACCCCAGGACCACCCGACACGCCAGAACCCCGGCCGCTCCCCGACCCGAGTTCGAACCACCGCCAAACCCCTGACGAACCCCCGCAGAGCCGCCGACGAACCCCCGACGAACAAAGGGCAGATGCACACCGACCGCACCTCCACCACCCGCTTCTCCGTCCCCGTCGACGCCGCCCTGCGAGCCGCCGGGTGGCAGCCGGGACGCTGGGACATAAAGCAGGCCGAGATCTGGGCCGACACCCTGCGCGAGCACGCCTCCCCCGCCGGCCACCGCCACGCGGTCTTCCCGGCCGCGGTCGAGGCCTGGGCCGAATTCGGCGGCCTCCACCTCACCGCCCAGGGCCCCGGCCGCCGGCTCGCCCCCGCCGACCTCCACCTCGACCCGCTGCACGGCCTCCACATGGCCCGCACCCTCGGCGACCTCGGCCGCGCCCTCGACACCGAGGTCTGCCCCCTCGGCCACGAGACCGCCACCCGCGCCCTCATCGCCATCGACGCCGAGGGCCGCGCCTACGCCCTCGACCACACCGGCGACTGGTACCTCGGCCCCACCATCGACTCCGCGCTCACCACACTCCTGACCGGCACCGACCCCACCCGCCTCACCGCCACCTGAACACACGGACGAAACCGCACGACCCACGCCCACCCGACGCCCGCGAACAGACCGCCGGTGGGGCAGCGGGCAGCGGGCAGCGGGCAACGGGCAGCGGGCAACGCCACCATGCCGAGACGGCGCTCGCGGAAGATCCACCGCCGGGGCCGGAAACGATCCGCCGACACGGCACGGACGGGCTCGGCGGCACCCCACAAGCGCGCAAGCCCGCGAGCGCAAGCCCGCAAGCGCCGGCGCGCGCAGCACACGCCCCCACCGGCCACCCCGCGCAGAAGCCCTACGACGCCGGAATCACCGCCGACACCCGGAACCCCCCGGCATCCGTGGGCCCGGACACGAAAACGCCCCCCAGCTCGGCCACCCGCTCCTTCATCCCGAGCAACCCGTTCCCCCCGCTCGGCAACCGCGCCGCCCCCGCCGCACCCGGCACCGGCGGCGCCCCGTTCTCCACCTGCATCGCTATCTCCGCCGCCCGATGTGCGAGCCGCACCTGCGTCTTCGCCCCCGCCGCATGCTTGTGCACGTTCGTCAACGCCTCCTGCACCACCCGGTACGCCGTCTGCTCCACCTCCGCCGCATACACCCGCACCTCCCCCTCCACCGACAGCTCGACCACCATCCCCGCCGCGGCCGACTGCCCCACCAACGCCTCCAGCTCGGCCAGACACGGCCCCTCACCGGCCTCGTCCTCGGCCCGCGAAGCCGCCGCCGCGGCAGCGGCCCCCACCGCCGCCAGCGGCACGGGCACCGGCGCCGGCTCCACCCGCGCCATCGACGAGAACCCCTCACCCGACCGCAGCACCCCGAGCATCTCCCGCAACTCGGTCAACGCCTGCCGCCCCATGTCCCCCACGAGCGCGGCGTTCCGCACGGCCTTCTCCGGATCCTTCCGCGCCACGGCCTGCAACGCCGCCGCGTGCACCACCATCAACGACACCCGGTGCGCCACCACGTCATGCATCTCCCGAGCGATCCGGGTCCGCTCCTCCCCCCGAGCCCACTCCGCCCGCTCCTCCGCCCGCTCCGCGAGCAACTGCAGCTCCCGCTCCAGCGAATCCGCCCGCTCCCGCAGACTCTCCATCAACCGCCGACGCGCCCCGACGTACAACCCCAGCAACACCGGCGGCGCGGTCAGCCCGATCGCCATCGTCGACGCCAGGAACAGCCCGAACGCGTCCCCGCCACCGACCGCCCCGTCCCCCTGCAGATCACTCTGCGTGGCCTGCACGAACCACACGATGAACACACCGGCGAACGCCATCCCCGACAGCGCCCCGATGATCCGCCGCGGCGCCTCCGACGCCGCCAGCGTGTACAGCCCCACGAGCCCCATCAGATAACCCATCTGAGCGGGCGCGACAGCGATGAAGACCAGCACGACCGCGACGGGCCACATCCGCCGCACCAACAGCACCGACCCGGCGAGCGCCCCGAACGCGACCCCCACGGCCTCCGGCAACGCGGCGTTCCGCGCGAACGCGACACCCTCCACCGCGCACTCGACCGCCGACACCAGCGCCAGCCCACCGTCCAGCAGCATCCCCCGCCGCCGCTCCCACCACCACGGCCCGGCTCCATCCCCCGCCCCGGCCGCGGTCTGGTCTTCCCCCGTCGTGGTCATGACCCAAGCCTACGTTCGAGCGCCCCCGCTTTTCCGGCGAGTTTCCCGTACTGGCCTACACCACGCCACACATTCGAACAGAAGCGAAACCGCCCGGTATCCCTCGAACTGCTGAATCGCCCACCGTTCGACCACGGAACCCCTCATTCCGCCCGGACGATATGCCCATGGCACACACCAACGGCCAGTACTCCGACTTCGAGGCCCTACGGGACCAGGCGCTGACCCTGCGCCGCGAGGGCCTGAGCCGCCGCCAGATCCGCGACCGCCTCCTCGTCCACAACAACGACATCCTCAACCGCCTCCTGGAGGGCGAGCCGCCGCCGAAATGGACGAAGCGCCCGAACGCGAAGGACGACCTGAGGCACAGGGCCCGAGAGCTACGCCTGCAGGGCTGGACGTACGATCAGATCCAGGTCGAGCTGGGCTGCTCGAAGAGCTCGATCTCGCTTTGGGTACGGGATCTACCGAAGCCGGAGCGACGCGAACCGGCAGAGCAGGCGAAGCTGGCAGCCCGGAAGAGGTGGGAGCACGAGCTGGCGATCCGGGACGAAGGCCGCCAGAAGACCAAGGAAGACGCCAAGCAGCTGATCGGCGACCTTTCACCTCGCGAGCTGTTCCTGGTAGGTGTGGGCCTCTACTGGGCCGAGGGCACCAAGGACAAGCCGTACGCCCGGCGCGAGAGCGTGGCCTTCGTCAACAGCGACCCGGGCATGATCCAGCTCTACCTCGCCTGGCTCGGCCTCCTCGGCATTGAGCGCGAGCGCCTCCGGTTCCACGTCATGATCCACGAGAACGCGGACGTCGCAGGCGCCGAACAGTACTGGGCCGACCTCGTCGGCGCCGACCGCTCGACGTTCAGCAAGACGACCTTGAAGAAGCACAACCCCAAGACGGTTCGCAAGAACGTCGGCGACACCTACCGAGGCTGCTTGGTGATCAAAGTCCTGAAGGGAGCGGACCTGTACCGTCGCATCGAAGGCTCTTGGTGCGGCATAGTGTTGGGAGCCACCAAGCTGATCGGCGAAATGTCCGATTAGCTCGGCTTGCGGTCCCCCGTGGTGTAATCGGCAACACACATTACTTTGGATAATGTATTTCAGGTTCGAGTCCTGGCGGGGGAGCCAAGCTCAGCGTCGGGTCCTGACCCCAGCAAAGGGGTCAGGACCCGCTCACATTTCCCCCTCCTGACGCCCCGGTATCCTGCGGATGACAACCCCCTCCTCATCCACAGCCGAAGGGCATCCCCGTGAGCGCAACCCGCCCGGCAGCCGTCGTCGTACTCGCAGCGGGTGAGGGCACCCGTATGAAGTCGGCCACACCGAAGGTTCTGCACAGCATCTGCGGCCGCTCGCTGGTCGGCCATGTCCTCGCCGCCGCGCGTGAGTTGGAGCCGGACCACCTGGTCGTCGTCGTCGGGCACGCCCGCGAGAAGGTCACCGCGCACCTCGCCGAGGCCGACCCGGGCGTACGGACGGCGGTGCAGGCGGAGCAGAACGGCACGGGGCACGCCGTGCGGATGGGGCTGGAGGAGCTGGGCGGGGTCGTGGACGGGACCGTGGTCGTCGTCTGCGGCGACACCCCGTTGCTGACCGGGGCGACCCTGCGGGCGCTGGCCGCCACCCACTCGGCCGACGGCAACGCGGTGACCGTGCTGACCGCCGAGGTCCCGGACGCCACCGGCTACGGCCGGATCGTGCGCGACGGCGCCTCCGGCGCGGTGACGGCCATCGTGGAGCACAAGGACGCGACCGAGTCGCAGCGCGCGATCCGGGAGATCAACTCGGGGGTGTTCGCGTTCGACGGCCAGCTTCTCGCGGACGCCCTGGGGAAGGTCAGGACGGACAACAGCCAGGGCGAGGAGTACCTCACGGACGTCCTCGGGATCCTGCGTGAGGCCGGTCACCGGGTGGGGGCCTCGGTCGCGGGGGACCACCGTGAGATCGCGGGGATCAACAACCGGGTGCAGCTGTCCGAGGCCCGGCGCATCCTGAACGACCGGCTGCTCACGGAGGCCATGCTCGCGGGTGTGACCGTGATCGACCCCGCCACCACCTGGGTCGACGTCACCGTCACGTTCGAGCAGGACGCGCTGATCCACCCGGGCACCCAGCTGCTGGGCGCCACGCACCTGGCCGAGGGTGCGGAGGTGGGGCCGAACACGCGGCTGAAGGACACGCGGGTGGGGGCCGGCGCGCGGGTCGACAACACGGTGGCGGACGGTGCGGAGGTCGGGCCGCAGGCGAGTGTGGGGCCGTTCGCGTACATGCGTCCCGGTACGCGTCTGGGGCTGAAGTCGAAGCTCGGCACGTATGTCGAGACCAAGAACGCGACCATCGGCGAGGGCACGAAGATCCCGCATCTGTCGTACGTCGGTGACGCCACGATCGGCGAGTACTCGAACATCGGTGCGGCGAGTGTGTTCGTGAACTACGACGGGGAGAGCAAGCACCACACGACCGTCGGGTCGCACTGCAAGACGGGTTCGGACAACATGTTTGTGGCTCCCGTCACGGTCGGGGACGGTGCGTACACCGCCGCGGGGTCCGTGATCACCAAGGATGTGCCGCCCGGTTCGCTGGCCGTGGCCCGTGGCCAGCAACGGAACATCGAGGGTTGGGTGGCCCGTAAGCGTCCGGGGAGCGCGGCGGCCAAGGCCGCCGAGGCCGCTGCCCGGGAGGACGAAAGCGCGAGCTGACCGGAAACAGGTGCGCCAAGGACGTCGTACCGTGATAGGTGCACACCCGCACCCCAGCTGAGTGAGCGGCTTCCGCGCGCCTGGCTGAGAACCTCTGAGGAGACAGTGCTGTGACCGGGATCAAGACGACCGGCGAGAAGAAGATGATGTTCTTCTCCGGCCGCGCCCACCCCGAGCTTGCCGAGGAGATCGCCCAGCAGCTGGGTGTCGACGTCGTCCCGACGAAGGCATTCGACTTCGCGAACGGCGAGATCTATGTCCGCTACGAGGAGTCGGCGCGTGGTGCGGACTGCTTCCTGATCCAGAGCCACACGGCTCCGATCAACAAGTGGGTCATGGAGCAGTTGATCATGATCGACGCGTTGAAGCGTGCGTCGGCCCGCTCGATCACCGTGATCGTGCCGTTCTACGGTTACGCGCGCCAGGACAAGAAGCACCGTGGGCGTGAACCGATCTCGGCGCGCCTGATCGCGGATCTGATGAAGACGGCGGGTGCGGACCGGATTCTCGCGGTCGACCTGCACACGGACCAGATCCAGGGCTTCTTCGACGGGCCCGTCGATCACCTGTTCGCGCTGCCGCTGCTGGCGGACTACGTGGGTGCGAAGGTGGACCGGAACAAGCTGACGGTGGTCTCGCCGGACGCGGGCCGGGTGCGGGTGGCGGACCGTTGGTGCGACCGTCTCGGTGCGCCGCTGGCGATCGTGCACAAGCGGCGTGACAAGGACGTGGCGAACCAGGTGACCGTCCACGAGGTCGTGGGTGAGGTCAAGGGCCGGGTGTGTGTCCTGGTGGACGACATGATCGACACCGGTGGGACGATCTGTGCCGCGGCGGACGCGCTGTTCGCGCACGGTGCGGAGGACGTCATCGTGACGGCGACGCACGGTGTGCTGTCGGGTCCGGCGGCGGACCGGCTGAAGAACTCGAAGGTGAGCGAGTTCGTGTTCACGGACTCGCTGCCGACGCCGGGTGAGCTGGAGCTGGACAAGATCACGGTGCTGTCGATCGCGCCGACGATCGCGAGTGCGGTGCGTGAGGTGTTCGAGGACGGTTCGGTGACGAGCCTGTTCGACGAGCACTGACAGTCGTCTCTAGATCGATTTCTTGTACGGCCTTCCCGTTGCGTAAGCTGTCACAGTTGCTCGGCGAGGGAGGCCGTACCCGTGTGTACGGCGGTCCGTTATCGACGCGCTCTTCGTAGCAGGCCGATTGTTTGGCCGGGTGACCACCTTTCCCCCGTTCTACGAGGAGTGAACATGGCCGAGGTCAAGCTCGAAGCCGAGACCCGTACCGAGTTCGGCAAGGGCGCCGCCCGCCGTATCCGTCGTGCCAGCAAGGTTCCCGCCGTGGTCTACGGCCACGGTGCGGACCCCGTGCACATCACGCTGCCGGGCCACGCGCTCCAGCTCGCGCTGCGCACCCCGAACGTCCTGCTCAGCCTGGAGATCGAGGGCAAGACCCAGCTGGCGATCCCGAAGGCCGTGCAGCGCGACGCGATCAAGGGCTTCCTGGACCACGTCGACCTGCTCCTCGTGAAGCGTGGCGAGAAGGTCAACGTCGAGGTCTACGTCCACACCGAGGGCGACCTGGCGCCGGGTGCCTACCTGCTCGAGCACGTGCTGAGCACGCTGACGGTCGAGGCCGAGGCGACTCACATCCCCGAGTCGGTCACCGTCTCCATCGAGGGCCTGGAGGCCGGTGCCTCCATCCTCGCCAAGGACATCCCCCTGCCGAAGGGCACCACGCTGGCGATCGACGAGGACGCGGTCGTCCTTCAGGTCCTGGCCGCGCAGGCGGAGGAGCCGTCGGAGGACGCCGCCGAGGGCGACGAGGCCGCCGAGGCCTGATCCTCAGCTCTGTCATCGGTTCGTCAGCCGCTGTTCCCTTCGGGGGGCAGCGGCTGGCGCGTATCAAGGAGAGATGCACGTGACGACCGATCCCAGTGCTCCCTGGCTCGTGGCGGGCCTCGGTAATCCCGGGCCCGAGTACGCGGCGAACCGGCACAACGTGGGGTTCATGGTGGCCGATCTGCTGGCCGAGCGGATCGGGGGGAGGTTCAAGCGGGCCGGGAAGGCGCAGGCGCAGGTCGTGGAGGGGCGGATCGGTCCGCCGGGGCCGGCGAACCGTCGGGTGATCCTGGCCAAGCCGATGTCGTTCATGAATCTCTCGGGCGGTCCGGTGACGGCTCTGCGGGACTTCTACAAGGTGCCGGTGGCGAACATCGTGGCGATTCATGACGAGTTGGACATCGACTACGGCACACTGCGGTTGAAGTTCGGCGGTGGTGACAACGGTCACAACGGGCTGAAGTCGATGACGAAGGCGATGGGCCCGGACTACCACCGGGTGCGGTTCGGGATCGGCCGTCCGCCGGGCCGGATGCAGGTCGCGGACTTCGTGCTGAAGGACTTTTCCGCCGCTGAGCGCAAGGAGTTGGACTATTTCGTGGACCGGGCGGCGGATGCGGTGGAGTGCCTGGTGATCGACGGGTTGGAGCGGGCACAGGGGACGTACAACTCCTGAGCTGATCCGGGGCGCCGAAACCGGGGTTCAGCGCTCGGTGAACCCGGCGGTCCAGCGAACAGGTTGCGCCAGAACGGCTGCGGCGCCTTCGGGATCTGCCAGCCGTGCCGCGAGTGTGGCCGCGGCCAACTCCTCGGGCAGCGCGACGGCGAACTTGAGTCCGCGCAGGGCTCGGGGGTCCACCGCAGGTGAAGCCAGATGCCCGGCTGCTTCTTCCCTGGCCTTCCTCAGCTCCGGCGCCGTGACGTCTTCACGAAGCCGGATATAGGCGTCCGTAGGACGCTGCAATGGGTCTGCGACCGTGTCGAAGGTTGCTGCCAAGGTGGCATTCGCGCGCCGTCCGGCCCAGGTCCACCAGCGGACGTTCGTGTCCCGCCCGCCACGGAGTACGACGGTGCCACCGGGATGAATCCGTTCCTCGTACGCTTCGCGAGCTTTGCTCAGCGCTTCCGTGGCTCGCTGTGTCATCGTGACGGCCGGGTCGGCGTCCAGGAGAACCTCGCGCACAGCGCGAGTGAGCTCGAACGAGGACCCTCGGAGGAACCCGATCCCTCCCCACCGCGCCTTCCCTCCGCCGTCCACCGGTTCCACGAAGCATCGGCGACGCGACCAGTCGATGTAGGTCACCTTCCAGCTTCGACCGGCGAGCAGGAGGAGCCTGGGGCCGTGCACTCTTTCGGTGAGGAGAGCGGGGTCGGTGGTGCCGATCTCGTGCCGTCCGTACAGAACGGTGAATTCAGGGGCCGCGGTGAATACGGCGGTGAGGTCCATGAAGTGCCGGAAACCGAAGCGCTGTTCTGCTTCCTTACCGATGAACAGCATGCCGTTGTCCCGGTCCAGGAACCCTTGGTTCAGCAGATGCCGGACGAGGGGTTCGGCCTGCGGTCCGAACGGCCCGAAGCCGCCCCACCATTCCTGCCAGAGCTTCTCACCGACCTGCCGTTCCTGCAGGCACAGGGCGAGTACCTGTTGGGCGACGATGTGGCGTGGTTCAGGTGGTGGTTCGACAGGCTCGACCCAGCCTCGTGACCATTGGAGCAGGAGTCCCGCTGCGGCGAGCAGGCCTTGTTCGTCGAGGGTGAGGAAGAGGCAGTTCCGGGTGGAGCCCGGCCGTCTGCCGGTCCGGCCGACGCGTTGGAGAAAAGCGGCGACGGTCGAGGGAGCATCGATCTGGATGACCCGGTCCAGGTCGCCTACGTCGATACCGAGTTCGAGGGTGCTGGTGGCGATGATGACGCAGTCCCGTGCCTCGGCGAAGGCCTCTTCGGCACGTCGGCGTTCGTCCGCGGAAAGGGAAGCATGGGAGAGGAAGGTGGTCACACCCTTCGCCCGTAGCTTTTCACCCAGGTGCTCCACCTGGCGACGGGATTCACAGAACACGAGGCGCTTTTCTCCCTGGTGCAGGGAGGCGATGACCTTTGCGGCGTTGTCCAGGGATCCGACATAGTCGAGTTGGATATCTTCGGCGCGATGCCCGGCTGTTCTGTTCGGCAGTGGCGCGCGCGGGTCGACGACCTGGGCTGTGCGGGTGTCGGCGTGGGCCCCTTGGAGCCACTTCAGCAGCTCTTCGGGATTGCCCACCGTGGCCGACAGCCCGATGCGTTGCACTGGGCGCCCTGCGACGCGCTCCAGGCGTTCGAGTACGGCCAGCAGGTGCCAGCCGCGGTCGTCACCGGCGAAGGCGTGGATCTCGTCGACGACGATCGCACGGAGCCCGGAGAAGAAGGCATGGTGGTCCACGTGCGCGCTGACGAGCATCGATTCCAGGGACTCGGGGGTCGTGAGAAGAATGTCGGGTCGGTTTCGCAGGATGGTGCGTCGCCGGGTCTGGGATACGTCACCGTGCCACAGGGCGGCTGTGCGGCCTAGCCAGGATGTGTATGCCTCAAGGCGGGGCAGGAGGTTGTTGAGAAGCGCCTTGAGGGGGCAAACGTAGAGAACCGATGTTCCCGGCCAGCGGTTCTCCCCCATCTTGGACAGGAGGGGGAAGAGCGCTGCTTCCGTCTTCCCTCCTGCGGTCGGGGCGAGGAGCAACGCGTCCGCGCCGTCCATCAGCGGTGTGATGGCGGCTTGTTGCAGGGCGCGGAGACCGGGCCAGCCCAGTGAGTTGACGATGTGGTGGAGAACGACCGGATGGAGCCGGTCGGTCGGGTCCTGTGCTGTGGACTCCTTCACAGGTCCAGGGGAACTTCGTCGGCGCGGTTGCTCGGGGTCGCTGCGTTCCGTTCCACTTCTGTGAGTTCTGCCGTCTTGAGGGTCAGGGTGTAGTGCTGGTGCGGGTCGAAGTCCGTGAATTGGTCGACGCGGTCCAGCACGTCCGAGACCAGTTTCTTCAGGAACAGGCGGGGTGCGATGCCCACCTTGCCGCCGAGGCCCCCTGCCACAGCACATGCCAGTTCCGCGATGTACGTGTCGTCGACAGCGGTGTGGATGCGGTCGGCCGCGGTGCTGTCCCGGGCGTAGATGTCCCGTACCCGGCCGCCGAGTTCGGTGAGGGATTCGACGGTGAATCCGGGAAGCCGTAGCTGTACGGCGCGTGGGTTGTCGAAGCGGGCGTCGGTCGTGAAGTCCGTGGCCAGGCGTTGGGCGAGCGGGGGGAGCCGCTGCGCGCCTTGTGCTCCGTCGTAGAAGGCCGGTGTTCCAGTGATGAGGAGATATAGGCCGGGGAAGCGCCCGGCGTGGACTTCGTCGATCAGCTGGCGCAGGGCGTTGAGTGCCTTGTCGCGTGCGTCGGAGCGCACCCGCTGGAGTGTTTCGACTTCGTCGAGGACGAGCAGCAGGCCTGGGTGACCGGAGTCCCTGAGGACAGTGAGCAGCCCTTGGAGGAATCCGAGGGCGCCGAAATGGTCCAGGTCTCCGCGTACTCCGGCGCTGCGGCGGGCGGATGCGGCGACGTGGGGCTGGCCACCGAGCCATGCGATGAGTGCTTCGGCGGTCGCTTCGTCGTCGGCCTCTTGGGCGCGCCGGTAGCTGCGCAGGGCTGCGGCGAACATCGGGGCGGTGCGTGACACCTCGGCCAGGCGGGTGGCGAGGAGGGCTTCGGCGGCGTCGCCCAGCCCGTCGTCGGTTGCCCCGGCTGCGAGGGCGTCCTCCTCCAGTGCGTAGAACCAGGCGTCGATCACAGGGCGGAAGGCACTGGGCGGGAAGCTGGTGGTGGCGAGGCGTTCGGTGAGCCGGCGGTAGATGGTCTCCAGTCGGTGCAGCGGCGTCTCGTTCTCTGAGACCTGGACTTCGGCGACCGCGAAATTGCGTTGCTTGGCACGCTCTGCGAGCCAGCGAGTGAAGAATGTCTTTCCAGAGCCGTATTCGCCTCGGACGGCCTTGAAGACCGCCGATCCCGTGGCCACAGAGTCGAGTTCGGCGTCGACTGCTGCTTCGAACCGGCCGAGACCGACGGCGAGCGCTCCGAGGCCGATCTCCGGTACGGCTCCTCGGCGTAGCGCGTCGGTCAGCCGTCGCCGCCGCTCCGGGCTGAGGGAGTCGTGGGTGTCCTTCATCGCTTCCTCCGGGCGCCTTGTGTCTCGTCCAGGCCGAACTGCCGTTGCAGCAGTGACAGGTCGAGTCGGAGTGAGCGTCCGTTGTCGGTGAGGGTGAGGACTTCTGCCTGGTCGTAGTTCAGCACGCGCTGGAGGGTGGCGGCGAAGCCGGAGGCTCGGGCAGCCCGTTTCCCCGCGCGTTCGGCGACCACCGTGGCCGGGAGAATGCCATGGGCTTCGGCCAGGGCGCGTACAGCGGATGCGATGCCTTCGAAGGGTTCGCTGCGGGGCAGTGAGGCGAGCTGGGCCTCCATGATCTCGGAGGCGCGCAGTGCTTCCAGGAGGAGATCGGCGGGTGAGGCGGTGTGCGTCGTTGCGGCTTCTGCGGATGCCGGTGTAGCGATGGCGTCGAAGGAAAGCAGCGCGCCCTGCCCGGTTTCCAGCTCGGCGGTTTTCTGCTGCCTGGCCTTTTCACGCAGAGCGTCGGCAGACGGTGCCCGCTTGGGCTTCGATGTAACGCCACGTGGCTGTTCGGCCGCGCGCAGCTCTCCGTCCAGTGCCCACCAGGAAGGCCGCTGCGGTCCGAGTTCACGCCAGCCCTTCGGTACGGGGGCGCCGTAAGGGGCGAAGGCCAGAACGGGAATGCCCGCTTCGGCCAGGGCGGCGCCTCCGTGGTAGCCCGCCTGGCGGTTGCCGTAACGCAGGGTGGTGTCCCATAGGGCGGTGATGCGCTGTTGGGGTGCGACGACGCGGCGGCCGGTCAGGATGACCTCGCCTCGGCCCGCGGGTGTCGTGCCTGCGCGGTGACGGGCAGAGAGTGCGTCGGGGACGTTCTCCTTGTCGGTTCCCCGGTCGAGTACGTGTCCGTGGTCGGAGGTGATGATCACGGCACGTCCGCCGATGCGTGCCAGGGAGAGCAGTTCTTCCATACCGAGCAGTTCGTTCAGCTGCCAGTGCGACATGGACCGGTCCTCGCCGAGGCGGTCGTCCACGGTGTTGACGACGACGGCGACGTGGGTGCTCTGGTCGGCCAGTGCCTCGGTGAGATCGCTTCCGAGGGGGTGGCCCGCCTCTCCCCGCAGGTCTGCCTTGTGGAAGAGCCTGACCGCGGCGCCGTTCCAGAAGCGGTGTGCGCCGAACCTGGTGCGTTCTTCGTGCTGGTCGATCGCGGTGAGTTCGCCGGCGAACAGCGAGCCTCGGGAAACCCTCGTGATCGTGGGCAGCGCGGCGAGCATTCCGCGCCGGTGCTGGGGTTCGTCCGTGTCGGTGACCGGGTCGTACTCGGCCCAGGAGCGGGTCCGCAGTTGTTCGGCCAGGCCTGCGGCGACCGCGGCGCTCGCACCGTCGAGGACCACGAAGAGCAGTGCGGGAGATGTGGTTCGGGCGGTGCGGGTCTGTTTGACGACCGGTGCCAGGACCCGGCGGGCGAAGTCCTCCACGACGAGGGCGTCACGGGGGGCTGATCCTGCCCGGGTCTCTTCGGCGAGGCGAGCCGCGAACCGTTCGTCGATGCCGTGCCTGCGCGCGTGTACGGCTGTACTCAGCGCGGCGAATGCCGAAGGGAGTTCGCTGTGCGCGCGTCCGCCGTCCGTGATCCATCCGAGGGCGAGGTCGACCCACGCGTAGTCGGCGATGTGCCGGTGGACGGCTTCGGCCGCGGTCGTGAAGTCGGCGGCGTGCGGCTGCCCCAGCCACTGGATCAGGCGCTGCGCCATGCGTACGCGGGTCAGCGAGTCGCGGTGGCTTTGGAGGGACGACAGTTCGTGACCGGTCAGCCGGTCGACGGCATCCCTGAGCTCCTGGACGCGCCGGGGTGCCGGGCTGTTCTGCGAGGCGGTGGGGACGCACCTGAGGAGTGTGCGGGCGACGACGCCGTACCGTGCGTGCTGTCCTGCTTCGAGCAGGTTGCTGGAGGCGGCGGCGTCCTCCGCGCCGAGCTCGCGGATCAGGGCGTCGGCGCGGGCCATGACCATGCGGGGATCAGCGCCGTGCGGGTCGGAACTGTCTTCGGCGGCTCCGGCGGAGCGGCCCGCGAACAGGACGCGGGTGAAGTCCTCGGTCTCGGCGCCGAAGGCTGCGAGGGTGGCGTCGTCGAAGAGGCGGCCTCCGAACTTCAGCTCGGCGCGGCCCCTGGCACGGTCCGCGCTCGCCGGGGCGCCCGGCCCCCACAGGGCGGCACACACCAGTCCCATGGGAACGGCGTCCGCGCCGTTGCCGGCTTCGAAGAGCGCGAACAAGGCGGTCAGCGCCTGATGGGCCCGCCGGCCGACTCGGTCCGGGTCGGCGATCCATTCGGTCAGTCCGCGGCGTTCCTGCGCGCGCAACGACGCCAGGCGCTCGGCGGCGCCCGGGGCCAGTGACCAGCCGAGCAGGGCGGGCAGGTCGATGTCGGTGGCGTCGAGGCGGTGCGCGGAGGTGGAGAGCCGGGTGGCGGCGAGGCGGGACAGTGCGGTGTCCCGGGAGAGCACGGCGCCGGGTTTCTTCGGCCAGTTCTCCTGGCCTGCGGCGTCGATGAGGGATTCCGCGGCCCAGGTTTCGGTGGTGAGCCGTGGGTCCAGGTCGCGGGCGCTGAAGAGGCGGCGGACGACGGCCCACGGCTCTATCGGGTAGATGCGGTTGCGGTACACGCGGGCGAGCAGTCCCGGGCCGAGGTCGGCCTCTTCCGCGTCGGTGAGGATGGCGAGGACGTCCTGGCTGTCCGTGTTCTCGATGTCCTGGCCCAGGGTGCTGATGGCGTCCAGGACGGCCAGCGGGGACACGGCCGCGGTGATCCGGGCCGTGCGACCGCGGCTGAGCGTCACCTGCCCGGGGCCGGTCCAGTGGGGTTCCGCCCGGATGAGTACGGTGCGGGGTTCACCCTCGGTGAAGGACCGGGCCTCAAGGACCTGGGCGACGGCGGCGGGGTGGGCGGGCCTCGGCCGGGCCCGCCCGCTTTCGGGGTCCTGCGGTGCTGCTGTGCTGCTGTGCGTACTCACGGCTGGTCAACTGCCTGCCAGGTGACGTGGATACGGGTCTGCGGGTCGGCCGCTGCGAGCGTTTCGAGCTCGGCGCGCAACCGCTCGACGGCTTCGGCGGCGGTGGCTTCGTACTGCCCGCCGGCGGTCGGCACACCCGTGTTCGCACCGGTCTGTCCGCTGCCCGCGCCCAGCGGGAAACGCGCGGGGGTGGGTACGGGAGCGGGCCCGGACGGCTGCGGGGTCGCCGTCGGACCGGGGGCGGGTGCCTGGGCCGCGTTGGCCCGCCGCAGGATCCTGGTGAGTTCGCTCTCCGCCTTCGTCAGCGCGGGTTCGAGGCGTGCGGCGAGTTCGTCGGCCTGCGCCGTGCCGTGCAGCGAGTCGAGGACGGCTCGGGCGTCGGTGCCGTAGGGCTCTCGTACGTCGCGTGCCATGGTGAACACGCTGTTCCATGGTGCCGCGATCAACGCGTCCTTGACCTTCTTGGCACTGGTGAGGGACTTGCCGAGGCGTTCCTGGACGGCTCGGTCGGCGAGGTCGGGAGCGGCCAGTACGTGGACGACGGCGAGCGGGTCGTGGCGGTCCGCTGCGACGAGGTCCTCGACGAGGGTCATGGCCCGGCGGGCGGTGCCGAGCCGTCCGTCGTCCGTCTCCGTGTCGAGGCCGAGCTCGTCAGCGCGGTCCTGCAGCATGTCGACGAGCTGGGCCGCCGCGGTGCGGTACCGGTCCGCCGTCTCCCGGACCTTGTTGCTGAACTCGGCGATGATGCGGGCGCGGCGCATCCGCGACATCGGGGGTTCGCCGAAGATGCGTGCCGCGCTGTCCAGGGCCGCGTCCCATGCCTCCTGGGTCGGCCGTTCCTGGGCGCGCAGGCTGTACGTGGACCGCAGGGCGGCCGGGTCCGCGACCTCGACGGGTCCGCCGTGCTGGGTCCACACGCGGTCGGTGCGCTCGGCGTAGGCGCACAGCACGAGGTTCGCGAGGAGCGGGTCGAGGCCGTAGTGCAGCGGCTTGTCGATCCAGCCGAGGAGCTCGTGTACGGGGATGTCGGTGTCGTCGTACTTCGTCCCGGCCTTCTGGCCGAAGTGCTCTTCCCAGTGACGGCCGAGCTGGAAGCGGGCCTCGTGCATGGTGCCGAGCCTGAGCCCGCGCTGGCCGGCGACGCGGGCCATCAGCGGGCGGTCCTTCGGCTTGATCTCGACGACCTCGGTGCCCTCGTCGGAGGCGGCGCGCAGGTAGGCGAACACGGTCTTCACGTCGGCGGCCTTCACCGAGAGTCCGTCGTTGTGCGGGTCGAAGTCGGGGTGGGCCGGGAACTGGTGGGCGAGGGCGCAGGAGGCGATACGGCGTACGGCGTCGTACAGCGGCTTGTTGTACTCCAGCGTGATCTGGGGCATGTCGGGCACGGCCAGGATGTGCTCGTCGTACACGCCCACGAGCGCCGAGTCCTTGGGAGCGAGGCCATAGGCCTGCTTGAGCGCGGTGCGCACCCGCTCGGTCAGCGAGCGGTGGTGGTTGCGCAGGGCGTCCTTGGCGCGCTCGCGGTCGTTGGGGCTGAGGTGTCCGGCGTAGGACTCGAAGCGCTGCCCGTTGAGTACGTAGTCGATGGTGACGAGCCGCTGGAACTTCAGGTACATGTCGTGCGTGAAGTGCGCGGGGATCCAAGCGATCGTGCGGATGTCCTCGCGGTTCGACCGCTCCCTCAGCCGCATGATGCGGCCAAAGTCCTCGGCTTCTCCGTACACGTCGTCGAAGGGCACATCGATGACGAGCCGCCATTTGCCCGGCTCCTGCGGCTTGATCTGGTCGTCGGTGAGCGTGTTGGCGTCGGCGAGGTTTCCGAAGAGGACCTCCATGGAGCGCTTGGAGCCGCGCCACACCAGGTTGAGCTGGTCGACGAACTGCCCCTCGCTCACCGCGAGTTCTTCCCACAGCAGCCGCTTGAGGAGGGCCCGGCGGTTGTGCGGGTTGTTGTTGGTCTGGGCACGGCTGATGACCGACTCGTAGTCGACACCGACCAGTTTCAGCGAGATTCCCGCGTCAGGCCCCTCGCCGTACACGATCTCCGGAAAGACGGCGGCCCACTCCTTGGCCTTCTTGGCGACCTCCTTCGCCTCGAATCCGCGGACCCGGGAGGTGACCACGCCGTGGTTGAGCGCCGTGAGCCCCTTGATCGTGAGGTTCTGGAAGGCGGGCACGGAGGGCACGAGAGCGGACAGCAGGAGCGTGCCGATGAGCCGGTTGTCCGTGATGTACGACTCGACCCTGTCTCGTACGCCGGAGTCGAGCGCGTCGGGGTCGTCGTGGTAGGCCTCGGTGTCGTCCTCACTGATCTCGTACTGGCTTAGCAGGTACGGCTGGAACTTCTTCTTGTACAGCTCCTGGGCCGCCTGGAACTGTTCCCTGAGCGTCTGGGTGAAGGGCGCGCTGCCACCGCGGTGCAGGACTTCGTACAGGTCACCGAGCGGGATGAGCTGCCCCAGCGGCAGCGTCTCCCGCTGGTCGTACAGCATCTGACCCATCAGCTTCAGACCGGTACGGGACCGGGAGAGCGCTTCGGCCACCCGCACCAGGGTGTCCATGAACGCCGGCGAGAACGGGAAGGCCAACCGGAACGCCTGCTCGTCGGCGGAGGTGATCTTCGTGCTGGAACCCAGCAGCGCGTCCCACACGTCGGGCTTGACGCGCTTGATGTTCGAGAAGGCCTCATCGATCCGCGCCTGGGCGTCCGGCACGTCGTCGCGGGCCTTCAGGAGCCGCTTGTGGGCGATCATCGGCAGGTCGCTGTCGGGCAGCGGGATCGTGCGGAACCGGTCGTCGGCGAGGGAGAGCGTGTCCTGGATGGACACCTCAGCGGACCCGAGGACGGCCTCGTCCCCGACCAGGTCCCGCAGGTCGCGCTGGCGGGCGATGAAGGAGATCACGGGGATGGCCCGGGTGGCGTCGCTGCCCTCCACGAAGTTGGTGATCTTCGCGGCCTGCTCGGAGACGAACTGCTGGTCACGGATGTGGTTGGCGAGCCAGAGGATCAGCTCGTCGAGGAAGAGGACGAGCGCGTCGTAGCCGAGCGACTTGGCGTGCGCGGCGATGATGCCGAGCCCCCGGTCGAGGGAGACGAATGCCTGCCGGTCCTCGGCGGCGTCCTGGAAGAGTCCCTCGAACCAGGTGGTGAGCGCATCCGAGACCAGTTTGGCGCGCAGGCCGCCCGGCGTGACGGGCTCACGGATCCAGTCGGGGTCCTCGTCGTTGAGCCTGTCCTCGTCGACCTGCTCGGCGTCGAGCGCGGCGTCCAGTTTCTCGGTGGTCCAGAACACCGAGTCGCCCCATTTGTCCTCGGCGTCCTCGCCCGGCAGTCCGTCGATGAACGCCTCGTCGCCCATCTGCGCACGGTGCCCGCGGATACTCGTGAACAAAGCGTCCGTCCGGTAGACCTGCGGGATCGGCGCCTTCGGGTGGAGACGGCGTACATGCTCCACGTATCCGCCGAGCACCTTCTGCTCCAGGGACTTGCCGTCGAGCATATGGAAGGGGAGCAGCAGGAACTTGGTGTTCTGGACCCACGCGTGCTCCCGCATCGCCGCGGCGAAGCCGTCGTGGTTGCGTACCCGGAGCGCCGCCTGCTCTTGGATGCCGAGGAGCGCCGCCAGTACGGCCATGAAGTGCGACTTGCCGGAACCGAACGAACCGTGGAGGTAGGCGGCCTTGGAGCTGCCGCCGGCCAGCGCGGACTGGATGAGCGAGAGCGCGTCACCGAACCGTTCGGCCAGCTTGTCCGTGAGCACGTACGCGTCGAGGGCCTTGCCCAGTTCGACATCGCTGCCGAGCGCCTCCGTGAGCTTCAGGACGAAGCTCTCGTGCGTGATCGTTGTCGGGATGTCGATGACCTCACGCAGCAGGGTCTGCTGGGTGGGCTGTGCCATCGCGTACTCCTCGTGTGTCCCGTTGTCCTGCTCTTCGACCGACTCGTCGCCCTGCTTGCACCCGGCGCGCCCCGGATCGCCCGCCGGTACGGGTCCCCGCCCGGCACGGGTCACCCGAACGCCCCAGCGTAACGTGCGCGCGGTAGGGGACGGCGGGGTTTGTCGGGGGCGGGCGGGTCCGATGGGACAAGGGACCACGACCGCATGACACCGACATCCCGCCCAATACCTCAAGAACCGCCGCAAATTTGATCACCTCGCCACGCGAAGCTCAAATGTTGCTCAGTGAAACTTCAACATCCCTAGTAAAGAGATCGCCAACCTCGCTAGTCTCCAACCATCAGCGGCGATTCGACCACACGTTCGACCATCGTGGTTGATTGCTACCGCCTGACGCATTTGGGGGAAGCTTGAACGGCAAGACTCGATCCATCAAGGCCAGACGTGTCGTCGCAACCGTTGCCATCGTGCTCGCAGCCGTAGGCGCCGTCCCCGGCGCAGCACATGCGATGAACAAGGTGCGCACCTGGAATTCGCAGAGCACCCCTCTGATCGTGAGCGACTACGGCAGCACCGGCAAGGCCTACGGAACCTGGAAGATCTACAACGGTTCCAACGGCACCCGGTCCCATGCCAGCGCGTACAGCAAGCTCAAGAACGCCGACGACCACGAGGTGTACATCGAGCTGAACACCCAGGTCAACGCCGGGTACTGCACCACGATCAGCAAGTACCTCACATGCACGCAGAAGTACTGGTCCCACGCCAGTGACGAGTCCAAGCACCACGCCAGCAGTTCGTACGTCTACAACCCTGCTTCAACGGGGGTCGCGGGCGACGCGGACTACGCACGGGGGCGGGTGAAGGCGTACTTGGACATCCCGCTGCGCTTCGACCCGGAAACGGACTGGTCGTACTCCGAGGGCGGCGACAGCTACTGATCTCTGCCAAGCAGAGCCGAACAAAGGGCCGCGTCGTCACCAGCGACGACGCGGCCCAGCCGTCCTCACCAGAGAGAGCGACACCAGTGAGTCACCACATCCTCAGGTGTGATGAGGTTACGAAGGACCACGGGGGCGATTTTCACCTGGGGCCGCTCTCCCTGGAGATCGGTAGCGGTGTCACCTGCCTCGTCGGCCCCAACGGGGCAGGTAAGTCCACCTTCTTCAGGCTGGCTGCAGGGTTGGAGAAACCGACCTCCGGCAAACTGACTCTGCAGAGTCAGGGAGCTTCCGCCGCAGGATCATTGGGTTATCTTCCGCAGGAACCGGAACTTCCCCGCAGTGCTACGTGCGAGGACTTTCTGCACTACGTGGCATGGGTGCATCGCGTCCCTGCCAAGGAGAGGGCCGCAGCGGTCGCAAAGGCACTCGAACTCACCAACCTCACGGAACGGCGGACTGTTCGAACACGAGCGCTCTCGGGAGGAATGGCAAGGCGACTCGGCATCGCTCAAGCCCTCATTCACGATCCCGGGATGATTCTTCTGGACGAGCCGACTGTCGGCTTGGATCCCCGCCAGCGGATTGCTCTGCGCGAAACGATCTGCAGGATCGCAGCAGGGCGTGTGGTCATCGTTTCAACGCACCTGGTGGAGGATATACGAGGCCTCGCCGAAAGGGTCATCGTACTCAACTCCGGCAGCGTCGTATTCGACGGCGACATTCCCACGCTGGAAGAGCGGGCGGAACCCGATGCTCCCGGCGATACAGAGCTTGAGCGCGCCATCGCCACGTTGATGGGAGACGCGGAGTGAGAAGAAACGCCGTCAGATACGCCACCAGGACTCTGGTTGGACCATGGATGGTCTTGCCCGCCCTTGTGCTGGAGACCCTCAATTTCTTCCAGCGAGGAATGCCTTGGCGCGGGGAGTCGCTCTGGACCATCGACTGGTTTGCGATCTCCTTGTTCATTCTCGGCCCTCTCGTCGCGGGCGCCGCCGCCGTCGACGCTGCGAATCTGACGCGCCCCGGTAACTTGCACCTGGTTCTCGCCGTGAGGGGATTCTACCGCCCCTACCTGCGCGCGTTCGCCTGGTGCGTCGGACCAGTTGCTGCCGTGCACCTGGTGGCTATCGGCGCCGGACTTGCCGTCGGCGGTTTCCCTGAGGCCACATCGTGGCTCTGGGTTCTGGTGGCCATAGTCGTCCAGATCCTCGCCTTCTGCTGGTTCGCCGCGATCGGTTCTGCTGTCGGCCGATTCACAAGCCCACTGGCCGCCGGAGCCGTGGCCGCTGTGGGTTCATTCACCCTGGTCTATCTCCTGGGAGAAGACGGTGAGACGGCTTTTGAACTTCTGGCTCTTGGTGGCGCGACCGTCTCGCGACTTGGTCTCGTCTATGCCCCTGGCTACTTGATCGCCCAACTGCTCACGTTCACGGCTACGGGAGTTGCGCTGCTCTTCGCGCCCTTCCGGGTACGCTCCGGCTTCCGAGCCCCCACACTTCTCGGCGCGTCGATGCTCGCGCTCACTCTCGCCGTGATTGTCGTCGGCCAGTACGCTCTTCCCGAGAAGCGGATCGAAGCAAATCCCCAGCCACCGACCCAGTGCACGGGAAGTCAGCCGGAAGTATGTATTTTTCCTGAGCACACGCGATTCGAGAGCCAGATTGTGGATCACGTCCAAAAGCTCTCCCAGGCCGCCAAGGAAAATGGCTACCCCATGCTGGTCCCGCGCCGCGTGGAGGAACTGAGCCGCACGTACCGTGTACAGAACCAAGGCGTGACAGGACTCGATATTCAATCGCATTCCTACCGTACGGGAATCATCGATATCAATGATGTCGCCATCGAGATGGTGCGCCCGTTGCATTGTGAGCAACTCTACACGGAAGAGCCCCCCGGTGAAAAATACTGGGAGCGCGAGAGCGAACTCTTTGCCACGCTATTGAGCCTCGCCGGCCTGAAACCCAGTGTGGAGGAATATCCATGGAAGGTGGACATCCTCACGCCCGGCCAAGTGGACTCCATTCTCCAGGACTACGCAACGTGCAACCTGGAGGGCGAATGAACCCTACCCTGCGCATTGTACACGCGTGGGCCGGGGTGCATTCCCTCAAACCATCCCTGATGCTTCTCGCAATCGGTGGGTCAATATCTCTATTCGGAGCTCGGACCACGATTGAGGGCCTGGGCTTCACGCTGTTCGAGACCCCGATTTCCTTGCTCCTCTTGGTGCCCACCATAGCCGGAATAGCCGTAGCCGTAGGTAGTGATAACGAGACACAACTACCACTTCCGGCACCCATACGACTTTTCGGCGCCCGCGTAGTCTGGCTCGTCGGATTGGCTCTGCTGGCAATCGCGACAGCGAGCATGGGGCAAGTGGTCGGGTCCGCACTCTCCTGGCAGGCCGGCGTGAGGAACACACTACTTCACACGTCTCTAGCCGTTCTGACGGCTACCATCGGATATGCCTCCATGTCCTGGCTGCTGCCTGTATTGCTGACCCTGGCGTGCATGCTATTTGGGTACCCTCCATCCGAGCCCGGATTCTATTGGTGGGCTGCGATCATGGAAAAGGAAGCCACTCTCAACCAGTGGATTTTCGTCATAGCTACCTTTTCCGCAAGCACGCTACTTTACGCGCTCTCCCCCCTCATTCATCCACACGTCGGGAAGCACTCAAATTCGAGCTCTTCACTCTAAGTAGTTCGGGAAGAGCGGCCGGTACCCTAGGCTCGACCTGACAAGTATTTGATGCCACACGCCAAGGCCAGGAGGAATGCGATGGAAACGATACTGTCCATTGTTGGGGCTTTCGTTCTCTTGAGCCTCGCCGGATTCGCCGCAAGTCTGTGCTTCAAGGCCGTGATGAGATGGAACTCTCGACGCAGAGGCTGATCAGACGCTTACTCTTCGCCACGCCGTCTGCACTTACCGTGCAACAAGAAGTGCGGGAACCTCTGCCTCACGCAGCCCTGGTCGCGCATGGCCAGGCTTGGCGTTGCACTGCCGAAGGAGAACAACGCGAAGCGCCCGTCCCCGGGGAGACGGGCTCTTGCGTAGCGTGCTCAGTCCTGGAGCTTCATACCCTTGGGGGAGGTGAGGCCCTTTTCGGGGTGAACGCGAAACGTCGCTGTCCAGACCGTGGGCGAGCAGGACGTGCCGTTGGGGTGCAGCTCCGTCAGCTTGGCCCGCGTGGTGTTCGCGACGACCGTGTCACCGCTCTTCGCTGAGGTGGCAGAGAGCCGTACCGGCACGGTGGACGCACCGATGTCGTCGGGGAGTTGGACCGCCAGCGTGGCGACCGGGTCGTCGGGGTTGCCCGATGTCCGCTCCTCGCAGGTACCGTCCACGCACAGCCGTATCCTCGCCGCATCCTGGCCGCCGAAGTCGGCCGGCCTCCACACGGCGGAGACCTGTGAGTCCGCGTCGGCCTCGGTGCACAGCGCGTCCTGGCCGAGGGACGAGCATCCGGTCAGGACCACCGCCAGAAGGGGTGTGAGAAGAGTGCGGCGCATGTCAGTACCTCGCTACGGTGCCGGGGAAGGCGCTGTTGCCCAGTCCGATGTCGGTGGAAGAAACGAGCGCGTTTCCCTGCGGGCGCGCTCCAGCTTCCGCCGGAGCGCGCCCGGCACTCAACTCATATCCTCTGCAGCAGAGTTAGACCTCGATACCGCTACGCAGGCTTCACCGCTCACGTCCTGGCCGTCTTGCCCGCCGCGCTCCTGGCCGCCCGCTTGGTGGCCTTCTTGGCCGGGCGCCAGGCCCGCAGCTCCTCCGTGGTCACGGCGAACATGTCCTCGTGCTGCCAGTCCGCCAGCGCCTCCTGGTAGACGCCGGCCTCGTCCGGGTGCCACTGCTCGACCCAGAACAGCAGCTCCTGGAGACCGGCCAGGTACGGGATGAAGTCCTCCCGCTCCCAGTTACCGGACTCCTCGCGCGCCGCGATGGTCTCGGTCAGTGCGACCGCCTGCTCCTCGTGGTCCCAGCCGCCCCAGCCGAGGACCTCGATCGCCGGGCTGAGGGTACGGCTGTAGGAGATGAACCTCTCCTTGGGCACGTCGAGCCCGCCGCGCTGGGCGGCGTAGGAGGCCTGGCGGAAGTCCTTCGTCACGTACTTGGGCGGTACGGGGGTCTGCTTACGGATCTCCAGCGCCTTCTCGAAGTCCTTGGCGGCCATCGCCTCGTCCTCCGCGCGCTGCTGACGCCAGATGTCCTCCCACACATACCGCTTGTTCGTGAGCGCGGGCTCCTGGTAGCGGAGCGCCGCGAGGAACGGCACGTGCTGGTCCTCCACCAGCTCCGGGACGATCTCGGTCAGCTCTTTGCCGGGCGCGTACAGCGCGGCCACGTCCATGAAGGCGGAGTCAGCGGCAAGATCGTCGACGAGCTCACGGATGGAGCGAGTCCTGGGCCGCTCCACCCCCCGGGAGTCGGTCTCGTACCAGAGCTCACGCCGCTCCATCCGCGCGAGCAGCCACTCCCTGAGCGCAGCCTCCTGCTGCTTGTCCCACCCGTCGGTCAGCCAGCGCCGCTTGTACTCCGGCCGCTCGATGAGCCCGATCACGGCGGAGCTGCGCATGGCGTCGAGGCGACGGCGGACGGTGTCCTTGTATTCCTCGGGCCAGTCGGCGTCGGTGGGGATTTCGCTGATCATCTTGGATTCGTGGCGACGGAACCATTCGGTCTTGGCTTCGCCCTTCTCCACCCGTTCCCCGAGGTCGATTTCGAAGGCACGCTGGCCGAGGGCCAGGCCGTTCGGGGGGAGGGAATCGTCGGGCGCGGTGAGGTCGTCGTACAGCCCGTAGATCCCGTAGACCTCCCAGTCGAGCTCCTCCTGAACGGCGATCATCCGGGCACGGATGCGGTGCCATTCCTTTTTGGCTTCGAGGAGGGTGCTTGCCGTGGGGGGCTTTTCGGGGTCGGCGGTGAGGGCGGTGGGGCTGTTGGCGGTCAGTTGCTGGGCGAGGGTGTCCAGTTCGGTGGCTCGGGTCAGGGGGTAGGTGGAGGGGAGGGGAAATTCTTGGACGTTGGTGGCGTTGAACTGGTAACTCCAGGACCAAGGCTGATCCGATTTCCCACCTCCGGCGCCTACGTTTCCCCCCTTCTTGTGACATACCTGCTTTAGCCAGAAACAGGCAACAGAGGAGTTCAATACTGCAAGAATTTCAAGATATTCCTCCTCGCCCACATCCGTTCGAAGTTTAATAACGGGCGCACTTTGCTTGAAAACCCTACCACCACGGTCAAGAACAAAATGGTTATGGCTCACAGCGTCCGAGGAAAAGGTGATCGAAAGATCAGTCCGATATCGATCTGCAACCCATCGATACCAACCCCACCACGGCGAATTATCTTCAGAAACTTGCTCCGATCTGAAGTTATCAGTAGCTCTCAAGATTTGCCGAGAAGGCCAGAGAAACCTCCCCCACCCTGCAGTTGAGTCAAATGGAACGGGATTCAAATCTTCACCGTATGGAACGATAGCGGAAAATTCCGGAACGCTACGCCAATCCCGAATAACTCCACCCACAACAAGAGACTTGACCAACTCGATGCTGCGCCGACGCAAGGCTGGGCCTGAACCAATGAAGGCATCATCACTGCCGGGAAAACTTGCAAACCCGATATCCCTCGATAGTCGAGAGCGAAGCCGCAAACGCCCTTCCCCAGTCACAGCCCTAGAAGCCTCCAAACCGCCGTCCGTGAGGATCCAGGGATGGGAGCCGAAATACTCTTCCCGGTCTAGATTATCCGCCGAAACCCAGCTCCCGACACTCCTCCCTGGTTCGTCAATCCTCCGTACAATATCCTGCCACACCAAGCCCTGCAAATCACCCTTCGGAGTTTTCGGCTCTCCTCTAATACCTCGAACTGCACGAATCGTCTTAGCGCCCAAACTGGATTTGCGATTACGTCCGATCACAATGATGGTCGGCGTTCCGTGACCAGTGATATGCGCCCCAGAGGTATCGATCACTTCGGTCATATCTACTGCACTTTTCAGATACCCTTCCACCAGCTTCTCGCCAAACTCACGCTTCATGAAAGAGTTGGCCGTAATTTGGCCCACATATCCGGCCCCCGCCCCATCAGAGGCACCCGTTTCACGGATCGCCAAATCGAAGAATCGACGCATAAACGGAACCGAGAGAACATACTTCCCATGACATACATCACTATAGAGGTCGCGGTACACATCACGTAGCGCAGGATCCTGCACAGCAATGTAGGGAGGATTTCCTACCACAACATGATAGCGGCCAGATTCAAGAATATCCAGATGTTCCGCCACATCTTCAGTTGCAAAGGAGAATTCAGACCCCACTTCCCCATCAAGATACTCTACACCGTTAACATCGAAAATCCTCTCCTGTTGCCCCTTCAGGAGCGCATCACCAGCAGCAACATGAAGAGGCCAACTGTACCTTTCCGCCTCTCTAAAGTTTTTCACATCTGCCGCTCGCAATGCCGCAATAACAAGCCTGAAACGAGCAATCGCCACAGCGAAAGGATTAATATCTACACCATGAACTGCATCCAGTGCCCCTACAACTCGATCATGCACGCTGCTACTCGGAGCCTTCTTCTCCCACACCTCCAAGATGCGCTGAAACGCTCCTAGAAGAAAGTGCCCTGACCCGCAGGTCGGATCGATCATCTTAACGACATCGTAGCCGAATTGATCGATCGCCTTATCCAGCGTCCGCTGAAGAATGAACTTCTCAACGAATTTAGGCGTCTGCAGCAGCGCATACTTATCCTTCGCCTCTTGAGAGAGGTCTTGATACAAGTCCCCCAGGAATCTCGTCCCCCACTCTGAATCGCTGAAATTGTGAATAATACTAGTTCCTGCGTCTCCCGCTTCCTCGTGACGGCGCCAGAATTCGATCAGCTTCTTGGCCCCCTCGTTAGAGAGGGGGATCTGGTACAGCGGGTTATGTTCGTCGAAGAGCAGCCGACCCGCCGGCGAGGAACTAATCTCGCGAAATGCCTCCCAGAGCCAATGGCGATGGGTGCGCGAAGCGTCCTTATTCATGAAATCGCTGTGCCGTTCCTGCGCATGCGTCTCCTGCGCTGCGGCCGGCCCTGCGATGTACGGGCCCTGCAAAAGAAAATTGTCCTCGCAGAAACGAACGAACACCGTACCCAGGACCCAAGCCACCGCCGCCTGTGTGACGCGCTCCTCAACCCACTGAGGAGCGGCAATCGAGGTGCGGCCTACCTTGAAGGCGTTACTGTGCTCAGACTGAAGGCGCTGCCTCACATCTGGAAGCCTGTCGACCTGCAGAAACAGGTCCTCTGTCACCTCGGTCACCTGCTTCTGCAGGTCCTTGAGCAGACGCGTGCTGTCAATCACTGAGCCCACCAACAGTTGAGTTGCTTGGTCACGGAAGGCGCCCGGCGGCGCACAGGCATCCATTGGACCACGCAGCAGCCCCGCCTCTCAGAAAAGTGACGGGGCTACTGCGGAGCGTGATCGAAGGGTCCGGCTCAGGACACGATGATCGAACCGTCTTTGACTGCCGACACGAAGGACGACCATCCTCCGACGGCGAAGACGATCGCCGGACCTTCGGGGCGCTTGCTGTCGCGCACAGGCATGACGCCGGGGAAGCCCTCGGCGATCTCGACGCAGTTCCCTCCCTCGCCGTTGGTGTATGACGACTTGCGCCACACCGCATTGCTCAGATCCAGTGCGCTGCTCATAGCTTCACGAAGTCCTCCGCCACCGACTCGATCAAGGCGAGGGACGCCTCCGGCGGCAGTGCGGCGGCCCTGGCCAGATCGTATGACGCGTGGTAGCGGTCCACCAATGCCGGTTCATCGATGAGTTGGCCGCTATGCGGTCCTTCTACGTAGGCGGCGGGTGGTGCGTCGTCAAAGTGCATGATGGAAACCACTCCCATCATGAAGGTGTGCGGCCCCGCAGCAAACGGATGCACCTGCACAACCACTCGCCGCGTCTGCGCAATCTGCGCGATCCTGGCAAGCTGCTCCCGCATCACGTCAGGGCCCCCAACCGGCACCCGCAGCGCAGCCTCGTGGACAATCTCCCAGAGCTTTGGCCCTGTTGGGTCATCAAGGATCTTCTGCCGCTCCATCCGGGCCCGGACGTAGCCCTCAACTTCCTCGTCCGAGGCGTAGGGGAGGGTCGCTCGCGTCAACGCCCGCGCATACCCCTCCGTCTGCAACAACCCCGGTACCAGCATCGGCGCGTACTCGCTGATCGTCTTCGCCAGTTGCTCCAGCTCCGCCGCGTCCGCGAAGTAGTCCGCGTGCTTGGACTTGCGGGCCAGGGTGCAGAGCCGTTGGAAGTGCTGACCTGTGCCGAAGACCTCGTCGAAGAGGCGGGACATGTCCGGCTGTGGCCGACGCGTCGCGGACTCGAACTGGCCGACATACGTGCCGGAGCAGAAGACCTTCTCGCCCAGCTGCTCCTGGGAGTAGCCGGCCGCTTCCCGCTCGCAGCGGAGTTCGTAGCCGTAGAAGGCCCTTGGTGATGCGTACGGGTCGGGGCCTTCGCCCTCGAACCGGCTCTGCTGCCTGTTCCTGTGGTCCTGCGTGGTCACGGCGGTCACGCCCCCTCATGCTGTCCGTACGCGTCGTGCCTTGGGAAACTCCGTCACCCGATCCGGCCCTTGAGCAGAGCCGGTCGGGGTCGTTCCCGCCCGCAATCCCGTTGTTTGCGTGCACCCTCTACTGAGCGTAGCGCCGCACCGTCACGCTGTGAGCATGAACCGTGACACTCGCCGCACAACCTCCCCCACCGACCCCCTCACCACCACGCTCGCCCTCACCCACGAACTGGCCGAGGCACTGCGCCACCACGGGATCACCTTCCCGTCGCTCACCCTGGACCTGGCCTCCTGCGCCGTGACCACCGCGGCCCGCCCGCTCATCGAGCTGGGCAGGGTGAACCTGGACACGGCCCGCCGACTGCTGGCCGTGCTGCGCGGCGCGGAGGAGGAGTGACCGGGCCGCTTCCCGGCGGCCCGACCAGCACCATGAACGGCACTCCGAGCGCGACTCGGGCCCACTCCACCCCGGATCTCGTCCCCGCCCTCACCATCGCGCCCCGCACCGTCGTCGTCGACGAGCGCACCGCCCGGGTCGGCGAGGTCATGAGCTGCGAAGGCCCTTACGTCCAGTTGCGTCCCCTCGGCGGCGGGCAGGAGTGGAACGCGGATCCGGCGCGGGTGCGGCCCGCCTCCGCCGAGGAGCGGCTGCGCGCGGGGGTCGCCGCGGCCAATGCCCGGAGCCGACGGGCTCCCGGCGGCCTCGCAGGCCCCGGCTGAGCCGCACCGGGGCACCGTACGAGCAACAAGAGTAAGACCCGGCCTACGCCGCCCGTGGCTTCCCGGGGTCGTTGATGACCCAGGCGTGGTTGAGCGGGATCCACTCCTCCCGGTCCTGCAACGGCACCGTGACCCCGTCGAGGCGCGGTGCCGCGGTCTCGTCCCGGAGTGGGCTGAGGAGCCAGAGGCCGCGCCCGTGGGGACCACCGCGGCGGGCGGCCTCGGCCAGGCGCTGGAGGACACCCACGCCTCCGTACCGGGCCATGACGAACGCGTCGTGCAGGAGTACGGGGCGCTGCCGGGCAGACGGTACGGCGGGCTCGGCGCCCCCGGTCGGACCGTACGCAGCACCAGCCGCACCAGCCGAACCGGCGGGGCCGCCCCCGTCCGCTCGATCCTGCCCCTCCAGCACCCCTCTGATCCTCTTCTCTACGTCCCCCCAGGCAGCAGCCGTGTACTCCCCGAACTTCAGCGCGTCCCGGGAGCCGGGCTCCGCGTTGTCCGCCTCCAGGATGGTTTCCCAGGTGGGCCGGGGCCGGGCCTCGACCAGACGGCGGAGGGAGGTGAGGAACAGGGCACTGACGTCGACGGGCTCCGCCTGCCATTCGTAGCGCGATTCGGTCAGGGTCCGTAGCGCGCGGCCCTGGTCGTCGTGGCGGACGGTGAGGAGCCGGAACCCCGGCTGCCCGGCGGCTTCCTTGAGCTGGGCGCGGGCACGAAGGCGGCCCCGCTGCTCGGCGGTCTCGGCGGTCCAGTGGTCGACGCGGGAGACCCTGGTGAGGCTGGCGTGGCGCTGGGTGACGGCCGAGGTGGGGTCGGCGCCGCCCGCGTCCCGCTTGGGGATGAAGCGGCCACGCGGATACTTCTTGCTCTTGTGCCATCTGAGCTCGAAGCCCGCCTGTCGCAGCAGCCTGCTGAGCGAGGTGTGATCCTCGGGGATGCGGGTGGACAGGTCGGGGAAGCGGGCGTGGACCCGGTCGCGGATCTGCTCGACCGTCAGCCCTTCCTGATCCTTGTCGGGCTGTCCGACGATCGGCAGGATCAGTCCGGCCTGGGTCAGCCGCAGCGCTCGTACGGGCTGGAGTGAGCGGGAGTAGATCTCCAGGCGGGCGTTGGCGGCGGCGTCCTGGGCGGCCGCTGCGGCCAGGGTGACCATGCGGGCCTCGTCCATGGACACGCGTGCCTCGGGCTGGCGGGCGTGGAAGGCGGCGTCCGCGGCGACGATCTGTTCGAGGACGGTGCCGGGGCCTGCGAGGGTGTCCCGGCCGGCCAGAGCGTCGGCGGCCTTGCCGAGACGGTCCGCGTAGTCGAGGAGGGCGGGCGCGGACGGGGTGTCGGGGGCGTCGGTGTCCTCGTCGACCTCCAGGGCGAGCAGCATGCGGTTGTCGCCGGTGTCTCCGTGGCGGCGGCCCCGGATACGGCGTGGCGTCTGCGCCCAGTCCACCTCGTACGCCGCTCGTACGGCGGCCATGCCGAGGGCGCGGCGCAGCGGTGGGTCGGCCTGCACGGTGCCTCGGCGGGCGACGAGGGCCTCGGCGAGTTCGGTGGCGGAGGCCACCCGGCCCATGGCCGTCAGTATGTCGACGACCTCGTCGCGCAGCGCGCGCAGTGCCTCCTCGCCCGCCCACTTCTTGCGTTGGGCACCGACGATCTGGGCGATGCGCCCTTCGGTGACCTGCTCGCTGGTGAGGGGTGCGACGGACTTGTTCAGCGGCCAGCTCGGCAGCTCGGGGGGCAGGTTGCCGGACTCGTCCGGCAGGCCGAGCAGCAGGCGGACCGTCTCGACCTCGGTGGCGTTGCGCCCTCGGGGGGACGGCTTCGGCACTAGGAGGGAGACGAGGGCGTCCAGGGAGATCCGGCGCAGCGGGCGGTCGTTGCCGGTCTCGGTCTGCTCGGCCTTGGCCTCGGCGATCTCGGCCGCGGAGTCGCCGCGCTCGGTGGGCGAGAGCGGTGAGGGCTGGCGCACGTCCAGGGCGAGTCGCCACTGCTTGATGCGGCGGTTGATCTCGTCGCGGGTGCGGGCGCCGAGGCCGGGGCGGTTGACCAGACGACGCGTGGAGTAGTCGAGCAGGTCGCCGACCGTGTTGAGCTGGAGGCCGTTGAGGAACGAGACGGCCCGCACGGACAGACCGGCGAAGAGGAGGAGCGTGTCGCGGGTGGCCTTCGCCGCGTCGTCGTTGCGGCGCGCCTCGTCGGCCACGGGGTCGACGGGGGGCAACTCGCCCGGGGGCAGAGCGGTGGCCGGGGTTCCCTCGTCCTCGGGGTGGCCGGTGGAGCGTGCCTGGACAGGCTGATCGGCCAGGGCGAAGACGCGCTGCCAGGCCCGCTGCATCTCCTTCAGGTCGGCGAACCGCTTGCGGTGGTCGCGGTGGAGGGCTCGCTGGAAGAAGTCGACGAGGCCGTCGCGCAGTGCCGAGTCGAATGCCTCGGCGGCGATCTTGGGGTAGGGCCATTCCTTGGGGTCCGTCTGGCGGGCGAGGACGGAGCCGTCGCCCCACTGCGGCAGTTCGCCCGAGGCCATCTCGTGCAGGGTGGCGGCCAGTGCGTACCACTCGGCCTGCGCGTCGTAGCGCCCCCGGGTGATGGTCTCGACGAAGGGGTCGAGGTAGCCCTCCGTGCCGGCCTTGACCAGGTCGACGTCGAGTCCGGCCAGGGAGAAGTCGAAGAGGACGAGCTGGCGGGTGCCGTTGGGCCGGACCCGGATGGCGATGTTGTCCGGCTTGAGGTCGCGGTGCCAGACGCCTTCGCCGTCGAGGAAGTCGACCGCGGCGAAGAGGTAGGTGGCGTAGGTCTCCAGCTGGTCGGTGAGGAGGGGGCCGCCCTCGCGGAGCTGGCGTGCGACCGTGCGGTCGCCCGCGTGGTCGAGGACGAGCACCGTGCGTGGACCGATACGGACGGGCTCGGGCACGGCCAGGTGGATGACTTTGGAGTCGTTGCGCAGCTTGGACAGTACGTCGGCCTCGCGGCGCAGGGCCGCGGCGTACTTGTCCGCGCGGGCGATCTTGAGAACCACCTGCGCGTTGTCGCGCTTCTGGTCCTCGGCGAGCAGAGCGCGCGCGGTGGAGCCCTGGCCCAGGCTGCGCCTGACGAGGTAGCGGCCGCCGACGACGTCGTCCGGAGCGGCGTCCAGCGGGTCGCCCTCCTCGACATGTGCCTCGGGCTGGAGGTCGGGTTCCGGCTGGGGCCGCAGTCCTCGCTCCACCACGTCGAGCCACTCCAGGAACTCGGCCGCCGTACGTGTACGGGCTTCGGGCCGGTAGGCCGTGGCGTCCTGGATGATCTGGTCGACGTCCTTGGTCAGGCCGTCGGTGACGGCCGAGGGGACGAGTCCGCCGCCCTGGTCGAGGCGGGCGCCGAGCTCCGCCTGGCTGTGCGCCGGTGGCTTGCCCGTGAAGATCAGGTAGCCGAGGACACCGAGACCGAAGACGTCGAGGGCGGTCGGGTCCGGGGACTTTGCGGTGACCTCGGGCGCGAGGTACGGGTCGGCGACCTCGGCGACGTACGCCGCGAGATTGTTGGACGGGACGATCTCCTGCCCGCTGGTCAGCGTGCCGCCCGAGCCGCCCGCCGCTCCCCTTGTCTGGGAGCGGCGCACCGCTGTCTGCCACTCTGCGATCTGCAGGACCGGGCGCAGCCACCGGTCGTCCTCGCCGCCGCCGCGCACGCGCGGACCCGGCAGCACGTGGACGGCGCGGGCGTGCAGAGCCCGGTGGTAGAGACGATGGCGGTGGGCGTACTGGACCGTTTCGGCGAGCTGCCTCAGCAGCCAGGCGCGTGCCTGGGCGTCGAGCCTGTCGCCGTATTGGAGGAGGTAGTCGTCGAGGCGGAGTGTGCGTGGGTCGTACTCGTACAGCAAGGCGGGGCCGGCGCTGTGGCCGTTCTCGTCGAAGTTCTCCAAGGCGACCAGGCCCGGGTGTTCCAGGCCCTCCAGGGCCAGCGCCTCGCGCTCGGCGGTGTGACTGATGGACTCCCGGGTCTGACGGTCCGCTCCGCGTTCCCGCAGATAGATGCGTACCCGTCGGGTCTTGCGCATCGAGTCGTGGTGACCGAGGTAGTCCGCCCAGTTGGGGCCGGTGTCGAAGGGGGCGCGGTCCAGGCGGTACGTGCCGACATGGAACTCGGCGTCGGATCTGCCGATTCCGACACTCTTCAGCAGTTTGCCCAGGTTTTTGGAGAGCTGGGGGTCGATGCCGGAGTGGAAGTCACGGACCGGGCGCTGGATCTCGCCCAGCACATCGGGCAGCCCACTGTGGCCGGCCTTTCCGACGACGGCCGCGAGGTCGTTCTGCGCGAGGCGGATACGCAGGGCGGGGTTGGTGAAGAAGACGAGTTCCTGGACATAGGGCGCGGGGCGGCGGATCCCCGCCTTCTCCATGGCGTCCTTCAGGAGCCCCTTGAGCTCCTTCGCTTTCTGGTTGGCGAGGTGCCGGGGGTTGCGGTGCACGCGCGTCCGATCACCGGGCAGCGTCTGCACCCAGCTCGCGCCTGAGGAGGTGAGCGTGCCCTGCCAGTTCTTCAGCTCGACGAGGAAGAGACCGGCGGGCGCGGCCACCAGGAGGTCGACCTCGCGGACATGGCCGCTGTGCGCGGTGAAGGTGAAGTTCGACCAGGCGCGGAAGGGCTCGCTGTCGGGCAGCAGCTCCTTGAGATACAGCAGTCCGCTGCGCTCGTGCTGGAACTGTGACTCGGTGATCGTGGTCCACCGGCTGTCTCGCATGACCGCGATCGCCCCTTTCTGCATCTCGTCTTTACGTATCTCGGCTGTCTGCATCTCGCCTCTGTCTCGATGTCTCGGCATCTCGACTCGGCGTCGTGGCTGCGTTTCAGCCGTCGTCCCAGCGTATCGGCCGGGTAGGACAGCACCTGCCCGGCCTGTGCCCCCTCAGCCTGGCCGCTTCCCAGCAACTGATCTGTTGGCCCTGCGCAGCCCCGTCGTGCGGTCGCTGGCCTAGGGTTGGCGCCATGCCGCCGTACAAGGTCTCCGAGGTGACCGTCGAAGGTTATGCCTCCATCCGCTCCGGCACTCTGGCGTTGGGTGACGGCGTGACCGTCCTGGTCGGCGCCAATGGGGCGGGCAAGAGCAATGTCGTCGGGGCACTGGAACTGCTGGGGCGGATGGCGGACGGTGATCTGGCGCTGGAGGTGGGACTGCGCGGGGGCGCCCAGGCCCTCCAGTACGCCGGGCCCAGGGCCGAGAAGGGTGTCCGGCTACGAGTCAGCGCGGCCCCCTACCGCTACGAGGCCCATCTCCTTCCGGCGTCCAGCGACACCTTCGTCTTCGCCGAGGAAAAGGGGCACTTCCACGAGTGGGGCAACGGCCGCCCGCTGGAGGAGAACTTCGGGCGTGGACACCGCGAGTCACTCCTGCGTGAGAAGGAGGAGGAGCAGCTATCGCGCCTGGCAGGGCCCGTGCGGGGGATCCTCGCGGGCTGCCGCGTCTTCCACTTCCAGGACACCAGCAGAGAGGCACCCGTCAAGCAACTGGGGTATGCCGCGGACAACGAGGCACTGCGGCCGGACGCGGGGAACCTCGCGGCCTTCCTGCTCCGGCTGCGAGACAGCAGATCCAACTCCTACCGCCGCATCGTGCGGGCCGTGAAGTCTGTCGCCCCTTTCTTCCGTGACTTCCTGCTGGCCGAGGAGCCGGGCGGCAAGGTCAGGCTCCGGTGGACGCAGGAGGGCGTGGACGCGGTCTTCCCCGCGGAGGCGCTCTCCGACGGCACTCTGCGGTACATCTGCCTGTGCGTGCTGCTGCTCCAGCCGGATCCTCCGGCTCTGCTCACTCTGGACGAGCCAGAACTCGGTCTCCATCCCTACGCGATCGTCCAGTTGGCGGACATGCTGCGCTCGGTCGCGGTACGGAGTCAGGTCGTCATCGCGACCCAGTCCGTGACGCTTCTCAACCAGTTCTCGCTCGATGAGATCGTGGTGGTGGAGCGGGAGGACGGCTCGACCGTACTCAAGCGCCCGGACCCCGAGGCGCTCCGCGGTTGGCTTGAGGACTACTCACTGGGCGAGCTCTGGGAGAAGAACGTGCTGGGAGGGCGACCGACGCCCGAGCATCCGCTGCAGGACCGCCTGGGATGATCATCGTGGGGGTGCTGTGCGAGGGGCAGACCGAGGAGAACATGGTCAGGGAGTTTCTCGATCCTGAGCTGCGCGCCTACGGCATCAGTCTGGTTCCCACCATCCTTCAGACCAAGACCTCGGCCGGTGGCCCATCCGGTCGGGGTGGTGTCAGCAAGTGGTCGAAGATCGAGAAGGATCTCCAGAACCTCCTGGCCAGTACGCCGCACTGGGCTGCCGTGACCACCCTTCTCGACTACTACGGGCTTCCTCAGGGTGCCCCCGGCATGGCGAACCGCCCGATGAACCTGCCGCCCCGACAGCGCGTGGAGCACGTCGAGCAGCGCATGGCCGAATGCCTCGACCACCCGCGCTTCCTTCCCTACCTCGTCCTGCACGAGACCGAGACATGGGTCTTCGCGGCGGCCGAGCAATTGGGTGACCTGCTTGAGGAGAAGGGCTTGGCCGGCGAACTGAAACGTCTGGCCGATTCGAAGGGCGGGCCGGAGGGCGTCAACGACAGTCCAGACACGGCGCCTTCGAAACGTCTGCTCCGGCTCCATCCCGAGTACAACAAGACCCAGGACGGGCCCGAAGCCGTGGCGTACCTCGGTCTGGAAGGCTTACGCCAGGCATGTCCTCATTTCAATGGTTGGATCGACAAACTGCTGGGCCTCACCAACGCGGACTAAGCAGTGAGCGAGTCCCCTCTGCTGACGGACAGCTCCTCGCGGCCTGGCGCCGACCTGCGAGGGTTGACCGACCGCAGGGGCATGGCCAATGATCCCCGCCATGCCTGCCACCAAAGCACCCGCTCACCGCTCGCGGCGCCGACCGCGCCCGGGCGGCGGTGGTGCGTCGGTCGCGCTGCGGTACGGGCGGCTGGCGACGATGGGCGCGATCGCGGTGGTGCTCCTGATCGCGGGGGTGTGGGGGTCCTGGGGCTGCGCTCAGCACGTGATGCTGAGCAAGGGGCGCGAGCAGGGCACGATGACGGTGTCCCGGTGTGCCGGTGAGACCTGCTGGGGGCCGTACGAGCCGGTGTCGACGGGGTCGCGGGCGCGGGACCGGGTCGACATCGAGCGGTCGGTGGCGGTGGTGACGGGTGAGACGTACACCGTCGTCGTGAAGCCGGGCAGCAGCGATGTCGTACGGACGGGGCCGGCGGGTCTGTTGCATGCCTGGGCGCCGCTCGGCGGGGCCCTGTTGCTCGCGGCGGTGGTCGTGGCGGGCGGGTTGCGGATGGTGCGGTCGGCGTGGGTGCTGGGCGGGCTGGGCCTCGCGCTGATCACCGCGGCGTGGGTGGCGCTGTGACGCAGGTTGCGGCGGAGGTGCGGCTGACGGCCCGGTGGGGCTTCTCGCGCAGTTCCCCGCGCCCCTGAACAGCAGGGCTGCGCCCCGTGTTCTTCAGGCCCGGAGGGCCGTCGCTTTTCAGACCCGCAGGGGCCTGACGCTTTTGGGGGCGCGGGGAACTGCGCGACGAGCCCCCACCGGGCCGCCCGCCGCGAACGAACCGTCGACGTCAGCCCGTGTTGCGCAACCCCGCGGCGACGCCGTTGACCGTGAGCAGCAACGCCCGCGCGAGCAGCGGATCGGCCTCCTCCCCCGCGGCGGCGGCGTCCCGCTGGCGCTTCAGCAGGGCGACCTGGAGGTAGGAGATCGGGTCGAGGTAGGCGTCACGGATGGAGAAGGTCTGCTGCAGGACGGGGTTGGCGTCGAGCAGCTTGTCCTCGCCGGTGATGCGGAGCACCTCGCGGACGGTCAGTTCGTGTTCGGTGCGGATGGTGGCGAAGACGTGCTGGAGGTGGTCGGGGACGAGGGTGTCGACGTAGTGCTGGGCGATCCGCAGGTCCGTCTTGGCCAGCGTCATCTCGACGTTGGACAGGAAGTTGCGGAAGAAGTGCCACTGTTCGTGCATCTCGTCGAGCACGGTGTCCAGGCCCGCTTCGCGCAGCGCCTTCAGGCCGGAGCCGACGCCGAACCAGCCGGGCACGATCTGCCGTGACTGGGTCCAGCCGAAGACCCAGGGGATGGCGCGCAGTCCGTCGAGCGAGACGCCCGAGCCGGGGCGGCGGGAGGGCCGTGAGCCCAGGTGCAGGTCGGCGAGCTGGTCGACCGGCGTGGAGGCGAGGAAGTACGTCGGCAGGTCGGGGTCTTCGACGAGCTTGCGGTAGGCGGCGTGGGCGGCGTCGCTGACCAGGTCCATGGCCGCGTCCCAGCGGGCCAGGGCGTCCTCGGACTGGCGGGGAGCGGTGTGCAGGGCGGAGGCCTGGAGGGTGGCGGCGACCGTCAGTTCCAGGTTCTCGCGGGCCAGGGAGGGGACGAGGTACTTGTCGGAGATGACCTCGCCCTGTTCGGTCACCTTGATCTCGCCCTCCAGGGTGCCCCAGGGCTGGGCGAGGATCGCGTCGTGCGAGGGGCCGCCGCCGCGGCCGACGGTGCCGCCGCGGCCGTGGAAGAGGCGCAGGCGTACGCCGTAGCGGTGGGCGACGTCGCGCAGGCGGCGCTGGGCGCGGTGGATCTCCCACTGGGACGTCGTGATGCCGCCGAACTTGGAGGAGTCGGAGTAGCCGAGCATGACCTCCTGGACGTCGCCGCGCAGGGCGACGAGCCGTCGGTACGACGGATCGGCGAGCATCTCTTCGAGGATGGTGTCGGCGGCCTTGAGTTCGTCGGTGGTCTCCAGCAGCGGGACGATGCCGATCCTGGCCCAGCCGGCGTGGAGGTCGATGAGGCCGGCCTCGCGGGCGAGGACGGTGGCGGCGAAGACGTCGTCGGCGCCCTGGCACATCGAGATGATGTACGACTCGATGACCTCGGGGCCGAAGACGGCGAGTGCCTTCTTGACGGTCTCGAACACGCCGAGGGTCTTGACGCCGGCGGCGTCCAGCGGTGCGGGGGTGGGGGCCAGGGGCCGCCTCGACCTGAGTTCACGGGCGAGGAGCTTGTGGCGGTACTCGCGGGGCATGTCCTCGTAACGCCAGGACTCCTCGCCGAGCCGGTCGAAGAGCTGGCCGAGGGCGTGGTGGTGGGCGTCGGCGTGCTCGCGGACGTCCATGGTGGCGAGCTGGAGGCCGAAGGCGGCCAGGGTGCGGATGGTGCGGTTCATCCGGCCGTCGGCGAAGAGGCCGCCGCGGTGTTCGCGCAGGGAGGTCTGGATGAGGGTGAGGTCGCGCAGGAGTTCGGCGGTGCCGAGGTAGTCGCGGCCGTCCTCGTGCGGGATGCCCTTGGCGAGGCGCTGCTTGGTGTTCTCCAGCTTCTGCCGGATGCAGGTGGCCTTGAGGCGGTAGGGCTCCTCGGCGTTGAGGCGCTTGTAGCGGGGGCTGATCTCGGGGAGGGCTTCGAGGTCGGCCCGCAGCGACGTCAGCAGTTCCTCGGTGGCGCCGGTGTAGCGGATGGAGTTGGAGAGGAAGCCGCGCAGTTCGTCGATGAGTTCGAGGGCGTCGTTGATGCCGTGCTCGTGCTGGAGGATGAGGACGTCCCAGGTCACCTGGGGGGTGACGTTGGGGTTGCCGTCGCGGTCGCCGCCGATCCAGGTGCCGAAGGTGAGGGGGCGGGTGGCGTCGGGGATGGTCACGCCGACGCGCTCCAGCTCGGCCGTGAGGTCCTCCAGGACGTCGCCGACGGCGCCGGCGTGCAGTTCGTCCAGGTAGTAGATGGCGTTGCGGGCCTCGTCGGCGGGCTCGGGGCGTACGACGCGCAGCTCGTCCGTCTGCCAGACGAGGTCGATGTTCTCGGCCAGTCGGGTGTCGTGGCGGCGGCGGTCGGAGTCGATGACGGGGGTTTCGAGCAGCGCGGCGATGCGCCGGAGCTTGTTGAGCACGGACCGGCGGGCGGCCTCGGTGGGGTGGGCGGTGAAGACGGGGCGGACGTTGAGGTTCCCGACCGTCTCGCGCAGGTGTTCGGGGTCGGCGTCCTTCAGGCGATCGGCCGTACGGGCGAGCAGTCCGCCCTCGGCGGCACGGCGTGCCCTGAGTTCGCGGCCGCGGTGCACCTGTTCGGTGACGTTGGCCAGGTGGAAGTAGGTGGAGAAGGCGCGGACGAGCTTGGCGGCGGTCTCCAGCTCGGTGCCGCGCAGCAGGTCGGCGGCGGCTTCGCCGTCCTCGCGGGTCAGGCGGCGGACGCGCTCGACCAGCTCCAGGAGTTCGGGGCCCTCCTGTCGTACGAGGGTCTCGCCCAGCAGATCGCCCAGGCGCCGGATGTCGGCGCGCAGCTCGGCGTTGACCGTCGTGACGGTGTGGCCATGGTCGTCGGCACTGCTCACAGGTGCGGCTCCTTGCAGTGTTGAAGCTCGTCCGGAGGGGAACCCGGGCGGGGGCCCGGTGGCCGGCGGCGTTTGCGGGCCTGGCGTCCGGGCGGGAATCGGAGCGGACCGCGCTGTCCGACCGAGTCCAGGATAGGCGTCCACCTGGGCGCCCCCGGCGACAGGTGCCACTTTTGCGGCACTGAGTGCCACCTGTCCAGTGAGTCCGTCCGTTACACCTGGACGCGCAGAGAGGTGGGCTCTTGCCGCCCGGCACCGCGCTGCCATACTTACGATGCCGTAGGTTACGGAACCGTAGGGAAAGCCGTCAGGTGGCCCTCGCACGCTGTTGCCGCAGGTACTTCCCCCCTCTCTCCACCCTCGACCCCCCAGGGGACGCCCATGAGCACAAGGTCCGATGTGATCGACGACGCCCCGAACGCAGACGGTGCGCCAGGTTCCCCGGCGGCCGGATCGCCCGCGCCGTCGGCCACGCTGGGCGGCGAACAGAAGCGTTCGATCGAGCAGATCACGCTGCTCCTCTTCATCATCGTCCCGTTCCTCGCGGTGCTCGCGGCGGTGCCGCTGGCCTGGAACTTCGGGGGCGTGAGCTGGCTGGACCTCGGCCTGCTGGTGTTCTTCTACTACCTGGGGTGCCACGGCATCACGATCGGCTTCCACCGGCACTTCACCCACGGTGCGTTCAAGGCCAGACGCCCGCTGAAGATCGCGCTGGCCATCGCCGGCTCGATGGCCGTCGAGGGCCCGCTGGTGCGCTGGGTGGCCGATCACCGCAAGCATCACAAGTTCTCCGACGCCGAGGGCGACCCCCACTCGCCGTGGCGCTTCGGTGAGACGCTGCCCGCGCTGCTGAAGGGCCTGTGGTGGGCCCACATCGGCTGGATGTTCGACGAGGAGCAGACGCCGCAGGAGAAGTACGCCCCCGACCTGATCAAGGACCCGGCGCTCCGCGCGATCTCCCGCCAGTTCATCTACTGGACGATGCTCTCCCTCGCCCTGCCGCCCCTGATCGGCGGTCTGGTGACGATGTCCTGGTGGGGCGCGTTCACGGCGTTCTTCTGGGGCTCGCTCGTCCGGGTGGCGCTGCTGCACCACGTGACCTGGTCGATCAACTCGATCTGCCACGCGGTCGGCAAGCGCCCCTTCAAGTCCCGCGACCGCTCGGGCAACGTGTGGTGGCTGGCGGTCCTCTCCTGCGGCGAGTCCTGGCACAACCTCCACCACGCCGATCCCACCTCCGCGCGGCACGGTGTGGAGCGCGGGCAGCTGGACTCCTCCGCGCGGCTGATCCGCTGGTTCGAGGTGTTCGGCTGGGCGTACGACGTCCGCTGGCCGTCACGCTCGCGTATCGATTCCAGGCGCAAGACGGGTGAGGACGGCTCCGAGCACCGGAAGGCGTCCGCCGAGGCGGCATGATTGACGCCGTGGCGACCGACTCCAGCAGCACCCCGAGCAACGAGAAGCCGCGGCGCGTGCGCCGCACCCGGATGACGGGCGCCGAGCGCCGGGCGCAGTTGCTGGAGGTCGGCCGGGCCCTGTTCGCCGCGAAGGGCTTCGAGGCGACGTCGGTGGAGGAGATCGCGGCGAAGGCCGGGGTGTCCAAGCCGGTGGTGTACGAGCACTTCGGCGGCAAGGAGGGCCTGTACGCGGTGGTGGTGGACCGTGAGATGAGCCGTCTGCTGGACATGGTGACCAGTTCCCTGACGGCGGGCCACCCCCGGGAGCTGCTGGAGCAGGCCGCGTTCGCGCTCCTGGACTTCATCGAGGAGTACACGGACGGTTTCCGCATCCTGGTCCGTGACTCGCCCATCCCCCAGTCCACGGGTTCCTTCGCGTCCCTGATCTCCGACATCGCCACGCAGGTGGAGGACATTCTCGGCCGCGAGTTCAAGAGCCGCGGCTTCGACCCGAAACTCGCGCCGCTGTACGCGCAGGCGCTGGTCGGCATGGTCGCCCTGACGGGGCAGTGGTGGCTGGACGTCCGGCGCCCGAAGAAGGCGGAGGTGGCCGCGCATCTGGTGAACCTCGCGTGGCACGGCCTGGACGGCCTCAACCAGAAGCCGCGGCTGATCGGACACCGCAAGAGTTGAGCGGGGCGGGGTGGGTGCGTTCTCGGGTGCGGGTGAGTGGGGGCCGGTCGCGCAGTTCCCCGCGCCCCTAACAGACCAGGCCCCTACGGGCCTGAGAAAAACACGGGCTGCGCCCATCGCCCACAGACCCACGGGCCCGGGTCCGCCGGCGGGCGCACGTCCGGTGGGGCTTCTCGCGCAGTTCCCCGCGCCCCTGAACGACCAGGCCCCCGCGCCCCTGAAGGACCAGGCCCCTGCGGGCCTGAAAGGCCAGGCCCGCAGGGGGTTGAAAAGCGCGGGGCGCAGCCCCTGCTTTTCAGGGGCGCGGGGAACTGCGCGACCGGCCCCCACGCGCCCGCAGCCGACAGCGACCCCCGACCCCCGAGCCCCCGCGACGGAGGGGCGCCTCAGTCGTCCTCGCCCACATCCTTCGCACTGAGCGCCAGCTCGTTGTTCACCGTGAAGTACGGCCGCACCCGAGTCCGCCCCCGCTCACCGTGCTCGAACACCCGCCCGGGCGCCAGATCGGTCTTCCGCCGCTCCACCACGTCCCCGCCGATCCGCCCCACCGGCACACCCTCCACCCGCAGATCCCACAGATCGTGCTCGACCGCGCGCCGGGTCATGATCTCGCCGTACGGGACGGTGAACCGCACCCCCCGCTCCCCCACGGCCCGCGCGGCCACGGCGAAGTCGTACGCGGGGTCGGTCCGGGAGACGATGCGGACCTCGGCCCCCTCCGGCACCCGCACCTGATCGGCGGCCCCGTACAGCGTGGCGGCCACCGTCACCGATTCCTCGCCCACCTCGACGGTGTCGATCTCCGCGTGGGCCGGCCGCAGCCACGTCCGCAGCGCGAGGAACCCGTCGGCGGTCGGGTACGGGATCCACGCCCCCACGCCCCGCCGGTCGACGCGGGGCGGACGCCCGACGAGCGCGGCCTGCTCGACCATCCGCGCGGTCAGCCGCAGCCGCTTGTCCGTGCCGCGCGGCACGACATAGCAGTCCCAGCGGCCCTCGGCGAGGGTGTGCTCCGCGGGGCGGAGAACCGCCTGCACCGCGGTGTCCGGTGCGTCGGCGCTCGGCAGGACCGGCAGGACCGGCACGCCGATCTGCCGCTTGCCGGGGTCGCGGCGCAGCCGGGCGACGAAGTCGAGGGGCCCGGCGGGCAGTTCGGCCGGGTCGAGGCGGACGACGAAACCGCCGTCGGCGGTTGCGCGGGCGTGCGCGGCGGGCGTGGGAGCGCTCCCCTCCGCCTCGGCGACGGGGTGGGTCTGCGCGGGGCGCGGCCGGACGGCCCGGGCGGCGCGTTGCGCCCACCGGGCCGCGCCGGCCCAGCGGCGGCGCCGGGACCCGGCCAGTTCCTCGAAGAGGTTCTCGTAGCGGCGGGCGATGGCGGCCGGCGCGTACACGTCGGCCTTGTCGAGCGCCTTCTTGCCGAGCCGTTCGCGCAGGGCCTCGTCGGTGACGACGCGTTTCAGGGCGTCGGCGTAGGCGTCGACGTCCCCGTCGAGCGGGACGAGGAGGCCGTCCTGCCCGTCGGTGATGATCTCGCCGGGACCGTGCGGGCAGTCGGTGGCGACGACGGGCACCCCGCAGTGCATGGCCTCGACGATGGTCATGCCGAAGGACTCCATGTCGGAGGAGACGGCGGCGACGGCGCCCTTGGCCCACTCGGTCTCGATCGGTGAGACCGCGCCCATGAGGAAGGCACGGTCGTGCAGCCCGAGCCGGTCGATCTGCTCCCGCAGGTTCTCCTTCTGCGGACCGCGCCCGTAGATCCGCAGGGTCCAGCCGGGGTGTTCGGCGGCCACCTTGGCGAAGGCGTCCACCAGCCGGTCGTACCGCTTGATGGGGATGAGCCGGCCGGCGGCGACGATGACCTGGGAGTCGAGGGTGGAGCGTGCGACGGCGGAGGCCCGGACGCCGTTGGGTACGCACACGATGGTGGTGTCGACGTGGGGCAGGGCGGCGCGGTACTGGGCGGCGTCGGCCTCGGAGACGGTGACGTAGGCGTCGAGCCCGCCGATGGCCTTCATCTGGTCGGTCCGCAGCGGATCGCGGTACTGGTCGAGGCTCAGGTGCTCCTGCCCGACACGGAGGTGGCGGCGGCGGCCGTCGCGGGCGAGGTAGCCGTTGAGGTCCGGGCGGGTGGCGATGACCACGTCGGCGTCGGTGCGGGCGAGGAAGCCGCCGATGCGTTCGTCCTGCAGTGCGGTGTAGGGCAGGTTCCCGGTGGCCCCGCTGTACGGGAACATCGTGCCGGGCCGGGCGGTGAGCGGGTGGTCGCCCTCGAAGCCGGGGGTTCCTTCCCGCAGGTCGATCAGCGAGGTCAGGCGGACGCGCGGGTCGAACGGGAGTGCCGGTTCGGCGCGGGATCGGTGGACGCTGACGACCTCGACGTCGTGGCGGTCGGCGAACGCGGCCGACAGGTTGGTCGTCGAGCGGATGGTGCCGCCGATACCGAAGGCGTTGTTGATCAGAAAAGCGATCTTCATAGGTGTTTCCCCCTGGAAACCGCCCGGGCGCGGGCGGCATCGCGCCCGCGCCCCCTGGCGGTCAGGTCAGGAAGTGCGCGCGGGCACGGCTGTCACATGGTCGGCGATCGATGAATGAGAGATCGAATGACGAAATGAAGGAACGAGTAAATGAACGACTGAACAGTGAATGAATGTACGAATAGGCGCAGCGGAAATCGACCGATCGGGAAATCCGCGAAAGGACGCGCACGCGGGCACACGGCCCGGAAGCGCATCACGCGATGAAGTCCCGTCGGACGGCGAAAAGCCTATGCGGCGCGCGTCACGAACCCCGTCAAACGCGCCGGATGGCTCAACAGATCCTCACTGGCCCCAGATCCCCCCTGGTCACGGCCCCAGCCCCCGCAGTGCCGGTCAAACACGCGGGAGGCAACAAAAAGTGAACCGAGAATATATCCATCAGAATGGAAAGCCCAAGAACAATCTCGGCCACTCTCGCACCGGGGGCATCGAGTGCGGAATTCCTGACTCCGTCTTTATTACGGACTTTCGATCGGAGCGGGGCGCAGCGGAGTCGTTTCCAGCACGTCCGCCGCCATCCGTGCGGCCGGGCCCGCCGTCTGTGCGGCGATGCGCCGGAACGTGTCCTGGGCCTGTCGCGCGGGCCATTCGGCGGGCAGATGCCGCACGGGCAGGCGCGGGTCGGTACGGATGATGCGCAGCCATTCGGCGACGAGCCGCAGCCGGGTGGCGATCGGATCGGCGGCGGCGAGGTCGGCGGTGGTCCAGCGTTTGTCGAAGGCGACATAGCGCGCGGCCAGGGTCTCCAGGTCCCAGCTCTCGCGGATCATCAGCCCCTCGTCGGTGAACGGGTCGGCCTGCGCGTGGAACACCTTCACGTGCGCGTCCAGGCCCAGCCCGGAGACGATCTCGCGCACGTCCACCCGGCCCGGCGCGATCCACAGTCCGCTGTAGAGGGCGCCGAAGCCGGACCAGGTGAGCCGGGAGCGCAGATCGTGCCGCTGGCGCTGCCAGGACTCGGGGAGGGAGAAGCCGAGGAGGGTCCAGGTGCCGTCCCAGTCCTCGTTCACCGCGCCGTCGCGCCAGATACGCTGTCCGCCGTCCCGCAGGATGTCCCCGGCGTGCGGGGTGAGCCCGAAGAACATCCGCCGGCCCTCGCGCTGGCGCCGCAGCAGCCCGCGGTTCACCATCCGCGTCAGCGTCGACCGCACGGCCTGTTCCCCCGTGCCGACCCGCCCGAGCACGTCGATGATGCTCCCCGAGTACACCCCGAGGTCGCCTTCACCCAGGTCCAGCACGTGATTACCGAAAAAGGAGAGCACCAACGACTGCGGCCGCAACTGCGCGCCGACGACATCGACATCCAGGATCTCGTCCTCCACAGCGGCAAGGGTACGGGGGCTGCGCGGGCCCGGTCAGGTGTGTGCCGCTCGGGCCCCGTCGAGGGCCGGGCCCGGTGCGATCGGCTCTCGCGACCGGGCCCCGCGCGGGACCGCCCCCTACGAGGCCACCCCCTCCTTCGCGGCCCTCTCCCGGACGGACACGTCGCCGAGAGAGTCCCGGTGCGTCTCGCGGACGAACCACACCGTCACGGCGGTGATCGCCGCGCCCCCGCAGATCAGCAGTGAGATCGGCGTGCTGGAACCCCCGTTGGCGGCCACCAGGCTCCCCGCGATCATCGGCGAGAACCCGGCACCGATCAGGGTGGCGAGCTGGTATCCGAGGGACGCCCCGGTGTAGCGCACCTTCGTGCCGAACATCTCGGTGAGCAGCGCCCCCAGCGGCCCGTACATCACGGACTGGGCGAAGCCGTGGCCGAGGACGACCGCGAGGATCAGCAGGCCCGGTGACTTGGAGTCCACCAGCGCGAGCACGGGGAAGGCGAGTGCGACGGAGGCGATCGCTCCGGCGAGGACGACCGGGCGGCGGCCGACACGGTCGGAGAGGGCCGAGGCGCACGGCAGGACGACCAGCGCGACGGCCGCCGAGACGGTGAGCGCGGTGAGCACCTGCGGCCGGGGATAGCCGATTCCGGTGGCGTACGCGATCAGGTAGCTGGTCAGCAGCGACTGGGCCGTGAACGCGCCGATGCCGACACACGCGGCCAGTACCAGCGCCCGCGGCCGGCGCAGCACGTCCACGATCGGCAGCCGTGCCTCGGTCCGGTCCTTCTTCACCTGGGCGAAGAGCGGGCTCTCGACGACCTTCAGCCGGACGAAGAGGCCGACGCCGAGCAGGACGACGCTGAGCAGGAACGGCACGCGCCAGCCCCACGCGGCGAACTCGTCGCGGGGCATGGCGACGACGAAGGTCACGACGACCGAGGAGAGCAGGGAGCCGAGCGGGGCTCCCATCTGCGTGAAGCTGGACCACAGTCCGCGTCGCTTCGCACCGGCGTGCTCGACGACCATGAGCGTGGCCCCGCCCCATTCGCCGCCGATGGCGATGCCCTGGAGCACCCGCAGGGTGATCAGGAGGACGGGCGCCCAGACGCCGATGGTGTCGTAGGTGGGCAGCAGGCCGATGAGGAAGCTGGCGCCGCCCATCAGGCCCATGGTCAGCAGGAGCATGGACTTGCGGCCGAGCCGGTCGCCGAAGTGCCCGAAGACGATGCCGCCGAGGGGACGGGCGACGTATCCGGCGGCGAACGTGCCGAACGCGGCGATGGTGCCGACGGCCGGGTCGGCGCCCGGGAAGAACAGTTCGCCGAAGACGAGCGCGGCGACCGTCCCGTAGACGAGGAAGTCGTAGAACTCGACGGCCGTACCGAGCAGCCCGGAGAGTGCGACGCGGCGCAACTGCTTGGTCCGCACGGCCTGTTCGGCCTGTTCGGCCTGTTCGGCGGGGGTGGGGAGAGGGGACGGGGGCATGCGGGTCTCCCTGGAGCGATGGGGGAACGAGGGAGGGAACACCGCGAAGGTAGGCGCGTATCTTCCTGCCGTCAATATTCTGCACAACATCGACATGGACGTCGGCATCCCGGGACGCCCCCGCACCCCCTCACTCCCCGCCGCCTCAGGCCGCTTTCGGGAACCGGTTCGCCTCCGGCTTGCGGGCGACGGTGAAGATGCGGCGGAACGGGAACGGGGTGCCGTGGGCGGTGGGCGGGTAGGCCTCACGCAGGGCGGCCCGGTACTCGGCGACGAACGGTCCGGCGTCCGCGCCCAGTTCGGTGAGGACCGGCCGCAGCCCCGTCCCCCGCACCCAGTCGAGCACCGGGTCCTCGCCCTGGAGGAGATGGACGTACGTCGTCTCCCAGGCGTCGGCCTCGCAGCCGAGGTCGGCGAGCGCGGCGAGGTAGCCGGCCGGGGTGCGGACCGCGTCGTCGTGCCGGAGGGTCTCGCCGAGCCGGTCCTTCCAGCGGGCGGAGTGGGCGAGTTCGCGCATGAGGCGATGGCTGGGCGAGTCGAAGTTGCCGGGGACCTGGAAGGCGAAGGTGCCGCCGGGGGCGAGGGCGTCGACCCAGGCGGGGAAGCGGTCGAGGTGGCCGGGCACCCACTGGAAGGCGGCGTTGCCGACGATCAGGTCGTACGGCTCCGGGGGCTCCCAGGTGCGGAGGTCCGCGGCGGTGAAGTCGATGCGGCCGCCGCCCGGCGTGGGCCCCTCGTGGTCGACGTGGGCCCGGTCGAGCATCTCGGGCGAGTTGTCGTACCCGGTGATGTGCGCGGTGGGCCAGCGGTCGGCGAGGAGGCGGGTGACGTTGCCGGGGCCGCAGCCGAGGTCGGCGATACGGGGGTGTGCGGCGGGCGGGTCCGGGACGTGGGCGAGCAGGTCGACGAAGGCGCGGGCGCGGTGGCCGGCGTGCCGCAGGTACTGCTGGGGGTCCCAGGTGGGGCTGGTGGCGGGCATGGGGGTACCTCCTCGTGGATCCAGGTCGCCTTCACTTTCATGGGCTATTATCTCGAAGTCAAGAGACTTGACACTAACTTTCTTGATCTCAAGAGACTTCACGTCGACACAACCACTACACTGATCGTCATGGAGGACGAGGTCGATCGGCTGGTCGCAGCGTGGCGCCGGGAGCGCCCCGACCTCGACGTGGAGCCGCTGGAAGTACTCAGCCGGGTGAGCAGACTCGCCCGGCACCTGGATCGCGCGCGCCGGCTGGCGTTCGCCGAGCACCAGCTGGAGCCGTGGGAGTTCGACGTGCTGACCGCGCTGAGGCGTGCGGGGAACCCGTATCAGCTCTCGCCCGGCCAGCTGCTGACGCAGACACTGGTGACCTCGGGCACGATGACGAACCGCATCGACCGGCTCACGAAGAAGGGCCTGGTCGAGCGGCTGCCCGACCCCAGTGACCGTCGGGGCGTGCTCGTCCGGCTGACGGACGAGGGCCGGGACCGGGCGGACCAGGCGCTCGCCGGACTCCTCGACCAGGAACGGGCGATCCTGGCCGAGCTGTCCCGCGCCCAGCGGGGCGACCTGGCGGGCCTGCTACGCCAGTTGACCGCCCCGTTCGACAACATCCCCGGCTAGGTCGACCGGTCCGACACCCGCCCGGCGCGCGAGTGCGACGGCGGCGAGGGTGGAGTGGACGCCCAGCTTGCCGAGGACGTTCTGCATATGGGTGCGCACGGTGTGCGGGGAGAGGAAGAGGCGCTCGGCGACGGCCTTGCGCCCCAGTCCCGCCACCATGCACCGAAGCACTTCGCGCTCACGCGGGGTGAGGGATTCGACGAGCCGCTCACTCTCCGTGCGGTGTTTGCGGGCGGCCGTCAACTCCCGCAGGACGCCCGTGAGCAGCGCGGGCGGCAGATGTGTCTCGTCGCGCAGCACGCCCCGGATGACCGTGAGCAGCCGGGAGAGCGAGCAGTCCTTGGCGACCCACCCGGACGCGCCCGCCTGGAGGGCCAGCGCGGCCCGGCGCGGATCGTCCTTCTCGGCGAGGACGACGGTCCGTACGCTCGGCTGGCCCGACCGCACGCCCGCGACGAGCGATATGCCGTCCACGAGCCCGTCCTCGCCACCGTCCGAGACGGCCACGGGCACGGCGGCCGGACGCGCGCCGGGGACGTGGACGTGGGCCCCCAGGTCGGCGTCGACCAGGAGCACGTCGAACCTGCGCCCCTCCGCCGCCGCGCGGTCCAGGCAGCGCAGCGCGGCGGGGCCGCTGCCCGCCGCGGACACGTCGACGTCCGGCTCGGCGGCCAGGGCCGCGGCGAGCGACTCGGCGAAGATACGGTGGTCGTCGACGACCAGTACTCGGATGCGAACCACTGAAACCCCCACTGGTCGGGGGACGACCGGCGCGAGTACGGCGCCCGAAGCGTGCCCCGGTTTACACCTGGGACGGGGCGTCGCAGCCGCACGGCCGCCGCCGTGCTGAACCGCTACCCCCACTTTGGGCGTCGTACCCGACTGTCTCGCCCCCTGATCAGCGCCGGCCCCCACCGGCACTGTCCATCAGGGTAAGGCCGGGGGGCAGGAGCGGAAGGTTATTTGCAGAACTGTTTGTCCGGCACGTTTATGGTGTGCCACATGTTTCGTATGGAGACAGAAGTCGACAAGGAACGAAGCCAATTACTACTTTCCCGGCTGCGCGCCAGTAACACCGCCGCCTCGCCGATCCTCCGCGGCCTGCGCGGCACCCCCGGTGAGCGCGAGTCCCCGCTCCAGGTGTGGGCCCTGGACGACTCGGGCGAGGTCGCCGGCGGGCTGGTCGGCCACACCTGGGCGACCTGGCTGCACGTCACCTATCTCTGGGTCGACGAACGCCACCGGGGCGAGGGACTCGGCTCGCGCCTGATGGCGACGGCCGAACGCATGGCCTCCCGCGACCGCGCCTGCCGCTCCGCCCGCCTGGAGACCTGGGACTTCCAGGCGCCGGATTTCTACAAGCGGCTCGGCTACGAGGTGGTGTGCGTGATCCCCGACTATCCGCCGGGGATCACCGAGTACACGCTGACGAAGAGGATCGGCTGACGGGCGGGACGGGCCCGGGGCCGAGGTCCGCCGGGGTGCGCGGGTCAGGAGACCCGGCGCGCGCCCGCCGAAGGCACCGCCACGAAGACCCGGGGGGCCGTGAAACCGGCCGCGGCGAAGGCCTCCTCGACGGCCTTGGTGACCGCGGCCGCGTCGGTCTCGTCGACGAGGACGATCGCGGAGCCGCCGAAGCCGCCGCCGGTCATGCGGGCGCCGAGGGCGCCGGAGGACAGGGCGGTGTCGACGACGAGGTCCAGTTCGGGGCAGGAGATGCGGAAGTCGTCGCGCAGCGAGGCGTGGCCCTCGACGAGGACGGGGCCGATCGCCCGGGTCTCGCCCGACTCCAGCAGGGAGACCACGCGTTCGACGCGCTGGTCCTCGGTGACCACGTGGCGGACCAGGCGGCGGACCTCCTCCTCGTCCCCGAGGCGGCTCAGGGCCGCGTCCAGCTCGTCGTAGGCGACGTCCCGCAGCGCGTCGACGCCGAGCAGGGCCGCGCCCTTCTCGCAGCCGGCGCGGCGCTTGCCGTACTCGCCCTCGCTGTGGGAGTGCTTGACCTGGGTGTCGACGACGAGGAGCTGCATGCCCTCGGCGGCCAGGTCGAAGGGGATCTGCCGCTGGGAGAGGTCGCGGGTGTCGAGGAACAGGGCGTGGCCGCTCTCGCAGCAGGCGGAGGCCGTCTGGTCCATGATCCCGGTCGGGGCGCCGACGTAGACGTTCTCCGCGCGCTGGCACAGGCGGGCCAGCTGCCAGCCCTTGAGGCCGAGGTCGTAGAGGTCGTTGAGGGCGAGGGCGACGACCACTTCCAGGGCGGCGGAGGAGGACAGGCCCGCGCCCGTCGGCACCGTCGAGGTGAGGTGGATGTCGGCGCCGGTGACGGCCGTGTGCCCGGCCTCGCGCAGGGCCCAGACGACACCGGAGGGGTACGCGGTCCAGCCGCGGTCGGCCTCGGGGGTGAGCCCGTCCAGGGGCAGCTCGACCACGCCGCCCTCGACGTCGTCGGAGTGCAGGCGCAGGAGCCCGTCCGTGCGCCGGGACACCGCCGCGATCGTGGTGTGCGGGAGGGCGAAGGGCATGACGAAGCCGTCGTTGTAGTCGGTGTGCTCGCCGATGAGGTTCACCCGGCCCGGCGCCGCCCACACTCCCTCCGGCTCCGCCCCGTACAGCTCCTCGAACCGCTCGGCGACGACGACAGCCTCGCTCATCCCCTGACCCTGACCTTTCCGTACTCAACCGACGTTCTGGCGCGACCGTGCGAACAGGCCGCGCCGGCACACTACTTGGCGCCCGTGCGGGCGGGCCCGCGCTACTCGGCGTGCGCCTGCGCGAACTGCCACGCGTCCGCGACGATCTCCGCGAGGTCCGCGCGGGACGGGTTCCAGCCGAGGCGCTCGCGGGCCGTGGCGGCGGAGGCGACCAGGGTCGCCGGGTCGCCGGCGCGGCGCGGGGCGACGACCTCGGGGATGGGGTGGCCGGTGACCTGGCGGACGGTCTCGATCACTTCGCGCACCGAGAAGCCGTTGCCGTTGCCGAGGTTGCAGATGAGGTGCTCGCCGGGGCGCGCGGCGTCCAGCGCCAGCAGGTGGGCGTCGGCGAGGTCGGCGACGTGGATGTAGTCGCGGATGCAGGTGCCGTCGGCGGTCGGGTAGTCGTCGCCGAAGACGGAGATCGCGTCCCGTCGGCCCTGTGCGACCTGGAGCACCAGCGGGATGAGGTGCGACTCGGGGTCGTGGCGCTCGCCGCAGGTGCCGTAGGCGCCGGCGACGTTGAAGTAGCGCAGTGAGACGGCGCCCAGGCCGTGGGCGGCGGCCTCGCCGGTGATCATGTGGTCGACGGCGAGCTTGGAGGCGCCGTAGGGGTTGGTCGGCTTCGTGGGCGCGGACTCGACGATCGGAGTGGTCTCCGGCTCGCCGTAGGTGGCGGCCGTGGAGGAGAAGACCAGCTTGCGCACGCCCGCCTCGCGCATGGCGGCGAGCAGGGCCATGGTGCCGCCGACGTTGTTGTCCCAGTACTTCTCGGGCTTCACGACGGACTCGCCGACCTGCGAGAACGCGGCGAAGTGCAGGACGGCGTCGAAGGAGGAGTCCAGCCATTTGGCGGCGTCGCGGATGTCGCCCTCGATGAAGGACGCGCCGACGGGCACGCCCTCGCGGAAGCCCGTGGAGAGGTTGTCGAGGACGACGACCTCGTGGCCCGCCTCCAGCAGATGCTGGGCGACCACGCTGCCGACATAGCCCGCGCCACCGGTGACCAGGTACTTGCCGCTCATGAACTCGCTACCTCTCGCAGTCGCTCGGCCGCGCGCTCCGGCGGCACGTCGTTGATGAACACGTTCATGCCGGATTCGGAACCCGCGAGAAACTTCAGCTTGCCGGAGGTGCGGCGGATGGTGAAAAGCTCGAGGTGGAGCGCGAAGTCGTCACGGTTGACGCCGTCGAACTCATCCAGCGTGCCGAACGGGGCCTGGTGCCAGGCCGCGATGTACGGCGTCGGAGGCTCACCCTCGCCGAAGATCCGGTCGAAGCGCCTCAAGAGTTCCAGATAGACCTGGGGGAATTCTGTGCGGGCGTCCTCGTCGAGCGCGAGCAGGTCGGGCACGCGGCGCTTGGGGTAGAGGTGGACCTCGTACGGCCAGTGCGCCGCGAAGGGCACGAACGCGGCCCAGTGCTCGGTCTCCAGGACCACCCGCTCGCCGGCCAGCTCGTTGCGCAGGACGGTGTCGAAGAGGTTCTCGCCGCCGGTGGCGTCCTTGTGGGCCGCGAGCGAGCGCAGCATCAGCGCGGTGCGGGGGGTGGTGAAGGGGTATCCGTAGATCTGCCCGTGCGGGTGCCCCAGCGTCACGCCTATCTCGGCGCCCCGGTTCTCGAAGCAGAACACCTGCTCGACCGAGGGCAGGTGCGACAGCTCCGCCGTGCGGTCGGTCCACGCGTCCAGGACGAGGCGGGCCTGCTCGTCGGTCAGGTCGGCGAACGAGGCGTTGTGGTCCGAGGTGAAGCAGACGACCTCGCAGCGGCCGGAGTCACCGGCCAGCGACGGGAAGCGGTTCTCGAACACCACGACGTCGTACGACGAGTCGGGGATCTCACTGAGCCGGTCGCCCTGGGAGGGGCAGAGCGGACATTCGTTCGCCGGGGGGTGGTAGATGCGGCCCTGCCGGTGCGAGGCGATCGCGACGGAGTCGCCGAGCAGCGGGTCCCGGCGTACCTCGGAAGTGGTGACGGTGCGTTCCAGGGGTCGCTTGTCCACCGCGTCGCGCACCGTGTCGTCGCGCAGGTCGTAGTAGATCAGCTCACGACCGTCGGCCAGCCGGGTCGAGGTCTTCTTCACGCCGGACTCCCCATCCCACCCATCAAACAGAACCAAACACATCAAAGCACAAGTTCCGACGTTCGTCACCATCACAAACAAACAAAGATCACCAGATGTCAACTGTCGGCTTCGCCGTCCGGCGGTCGGTGAGGACGAGCGTCACGGGGATGGCTCTGTCGCCGACCTGGCCGCCGATCCTGGCGCGACGCAGTCGGCCCCCGCCGGGTGACCGGCGGGGGCCGACTGCGTCGTCCGTCGTCCTACTTGGTGGTGCGGTAGGCGCGGTGGATGGTCTGGGTCAGGGTGTTGCCGTCGGCGTCGGTGAGGGCGACGCGCAGGGAGACGGGGCCGGGCTTGGCGGGGCTGCGCAGCTTGAGCAGCTTGCCGTTCACGGCGGTGGTCTTCTTCCAGGTCCTGCCGTCGTCGTAGGAGACGGTGAAGGCCAGCTTGCGCAGCGTGCCGACCTCGGTGGCCGCGCCCTGGAGGGCGAAGGGCACGGTGAGGGTCGTACCGGCCTTGGCGGTACTGGCCGTCGACAGCTTGGGCGTGTAGCGGACGACGGTCAGCGGGAGCCGCTCGGCGGTGTCACCGGGGACGTGGGCCGAGGTGAAGGTCCAGGTGGCGGTCGTCCGCGTGCTGACCGCGGACTGCGCCGGAGCGCGGGAGACGTCCACGGCGAGCTTGTAGGTGCGCTTGCCCGCGGGAACCGTGTACGCGTCGCCGTTGAGCGCGTCGTTCACGGCGAAGATCTTCCGGCCGTCGGCATGGAGCGAGCTTCTGGCCTTGGTGTGGTCGGAGGAGCCCAGGTTGCCGACGCCGTCGGAGAACAGCGGGACGTACGCCGTGAAGGTGTCGCCGACGCGTACGGCTTCGGGCCTGTCGAGGACGGACGCGAGGGGGCCCGAGGGGAGGGACGGGCCGAAGACGCCGATGTTGAAGCGCTGGGTGTGGTTTTTGCCCGCCGCGTACGCCCTGGGGCGGCCGGCCTGCGTGCTCTCCCATGTCGGCTCGCCCTCGGCGTCGGGGGCGCCGTACTGGCTGGCCTGGTAGAACCACTTGATTCCGTTGGGCAGCACGTAGTCGGTGCCGGTCAGCGGCAGACGGCCCGCGGTCGAGTGCTGGTTGTAGAAGCCGCCGTTCATCAGCGGTGCGGCGGTGATGGTCATGGTCTTGCCCTTGACGGGCGTACCGAAGACGACCTTGACCTTGGTGAGCTGCGAGCGCTTGACGTTCTTGGTGAAGCCGGACAGGTCACCCGTACGGTTCCAGGCCAGCCGGTAGTTGTCGGCCTTGTGGGTCCAGATGCCGTGGTACATCGCGGACACCTCGGCGGCCGGTGCCGGGGCGCCCAGCTGTCCGACGCGGATGCTGCCGAAGGAGGGGACGTCGTACACAGATGTGTACGGCTTGTTGTTGACGTCGACGTGGAAGAAGAACATGGCGCCCGCGGGCCTGGCCGCGCCGTCCGGCACGGTGATCTTGACGGGCTTCGTCTTCCGGGCGTCCATGACCAGGGTCGTGTCCTTGGTCAGCGCGAACTTCGGGTGCAGCAGCACGGACCCTCCGGCGCTGCCGGTGCGGAGCACGCCTTCCAGGGCGTAACGCCCCTTCGGCAGACGGATGGTGACCTCGCCGTCCTTCTCGTCGGAGGCCTCCGTCCAGATGTCGTTGTCCAGGCCGTAGATACTCGTCAAGGCGTCGCCGAGCGCCTTGCCCTTGAGGTCGAGGTGCTTGAGGGTCAGGTCGTACGACTCGACCTCGCGGACCACGCCCAGGGAGGTGCGCGCGGTCGTCGTGCCGTCGGCGGTGGTGGCGGTCAGCGAGCCGCCGAAGCTGCCTTCGGCCGTTCCCACGCGGGTGTCGGTGGTCACGGTGGCGGTCGCCTCGCCGCCCGCCGGGACGGTGAGCCGCTGCGGCGAGACGGTGAACAGGCCCTCGGCGGCGGGCTTTCCGTCGTTGCCGTAGGCCTCGGTGGCCAGGTCGAGGGTGACCGGCTCGGTGCCCGCGTTGCCGTAGGTGACGTCCTTGCTGACCGGCTGGTCGTCGGTGTGGGGGTACTCCTGTGTCCCGAAGCCCAGCGCGGTCGGACTGCTGGTGAGCCGCTGGTCGATCGCCCTGGCGACGTCCACCCGGCCGGTGCCCTGCGTGTACGCGGAGGTGGCGGCGGTCGGCTTCGCGGAGGCGGTGAGGGCGGCCTTGATCTGCGCGCCCGTCCAGTCCGGGTGTTCCTGCGCCAGGATCGCCGCGGCGCCCGCCACGTGCGGGGTCGCCATCGACGTACCGCTCATGGAGACATAGCCGTCGGCGGCGGGGTCGCCCATGAAGCCCTCGGCGGCCTTGGCGGCGACGATGTCCACGCCCGGCGCGGTGACGTCGGGCTTGAGGAAGCCGTCGGCCGTGGGGCCTCGGCTGGAGAAGTCGGCGATGGCGTCCCGGCGGTCGACCGCGCCGACGGTGAGCGCGGAGGCCGCGCTGCCGGGGGTGCCGATGGTGCCTTCGCCCGGGCCCTCGTTGCCGGCGGCTATGACGAACAGGGCGCCGGAACCGGCCGACAGGTCGTCGACCGCCTGCTCGATGGGGTCGATGCCGAGGGTGTCGGTGCCGCCCAGGCTCATGTTGACGACCTTGGCACCCTGTGCGACGGCCCACTGCATACCGGCGATGACACCGGAGTCGTCGCCCTCGCCGGAATCGTCGAGCACCTTGCCGACCAGGAGCCGGGCGCCGGGCGCGACGCCCTCGTACTTCGCGCCTGAGGGAGAGGCTGCCCCGGAACCCGCGATCGTCGAGGCCACGTGCGTGCCGTGCCCCGCTCGGTCGACGGTGTCCGAGGCGGCGGAGAAGTTCTTCGCCTCGTCGACCCTGCCCTTGAGGTCCGGGTGCGTGGCGTCGATGCCGGTGTCGAGGACGGCGACCCTGACGCCCTTGCCGTCGAATCCCGCCGCGTGTGCCGCGGGCGCGCCGATCTGCGGCACGCTCCTGTCCAGGGTCGCCTTCACCTTCCCGTCCAGCCAGATCTTCCTGACCTTCGCGGAGCCGGTGCCGCTGGTGAGGGTCTCCCACAGGTCCGAGCCCTCGGACTTACGGGCGCGTACGGCGTCGCCGTTGATGCTCGGCAGATCCCGCCGGACGGTCGCGCCCGCGCCGCGGAACGTACTCGCCGAGAGGGATGCGCCCTTGTCGTAGGTGACGATCAGCGGCAAGTCGGAGCGGCGGGCGTCGTCGTAGCGCGAACTCACCAGTCGCGTCACGTCGAACAGCCGCCGGTCGGCGGTCCCGTTCGCGATCAGCGGTTCGGCGTCGCGCGGCAGGACGTACGCGTGGCCCGCGGCCTGCTGGACGCGGAAGGCCATCCCCTCGCGGCCCTCGGCGGCCGTCACGCCGGTCACCTTGCCCTCGGCGTCGAGGGTCACCCGGTCGCCGGTGACGAGGGTGACGGTCCTGGCGGGGGCGCCGGTGCCGGTGGAGGGCGCGGCCTGGGCGCTGTCGGGCGTGCTCACCAGCAGCCCGGCGCCGAGCGCCGCCGCCAGGGCGGCCGCCAGCGGGACGGTGGTGACCACGCGTTTCCTGCGCTTGTGCGACTTCAACTCAAGCCTTTCGACATGGTTCATGGCGATTCGCTCGCCGAATCGGGGCAGCATCGGGGCGCGGCGGAGCGACGCTGTGGCCGCTCGGCCGCGTACGGAGCGAGAACTGCGAGGAGGATCGGGTCGGACGAGGCGCTCGGACAGATGTCAGACGAGGCGCTTGCGACCCCAGAGGATGACGAACACCGCGATGCCGGCGGTCAGGGCCAGCAGGATCGAGGCACCGAGCCACTGCATGGCGGACATCTGGGAGATCGGGATGTAGTCGACCGACCAGCCCACGACCTGTGCCTTGTCCAGACAGGCGTCGCGGGCCTTCTCCGTCGCCTCGGCGCAGCTGCCCCAGCCGATGAGGTCACCGGAGGCGGTGAGGTAGGACTCGTCCAGCTGGTGGGCGCCCTCGGGCAAGTTCGGCGTGGAGTCGTTCCCGACACCGTTGTGGGTGGTGACCGTGATGACGTTCCCGAGGGACGTCCGGAAGTACGACCAGACCACCTGCAGCGCGACGGCGAAGCCCAGGGTGACGACCATGGACAGCAGGGTCCGGCGCAGCAGCATGCCGATCGCCACGCCACCGACGACAGTGAGCAGGGTGAGCGCCACGGGCACGGGTCCGGTGTTGTCGAAGGCGGGACCGTCGATCCAACTCATGACGTACGGCGACGACTTGATGGGCGACCACCACCAGGTGAACGCGGCGGAGAGCGCCATGGTGCACACCACGACCACGAGCGCGGTCACCCCGAGCTTGGTGGCGATCCAGCGAACGCGGCTGACGGACTGCGCGGTGACCAGCTTGGCGGTGCCGGTCTCCAGGTCGCCGGCGAGCAGGGGCGCACCGAAGAAGACACCGATCAGGACGGGCAGGAACCCGAGCGTCGTGGCGGCCGCGTTGAGCGGATCCTGGTCGTATTTGGTTTCCCAGCCGGACTTGAGGTCGGGGTAGCCGTACCCGTCGAGGTACGTGATCATTTGCTGGCGTTGGTAGACGATCACCGCGACGGTGATCGCGGCGGCGGCCAGCAGCGTCCAGTAGGCGGCGCGGTGCTGACGCCAGACGAGCCAGTTCATGCCGCTGAGCCGGAGCCCGCGGCCACGTCCGGCTTCTGCGGCGGCGGAGTCGTAGGAGGTGCCGCCGGTGCTGGTCATCGTGCTCATGCCGCCACCGCCTGCGGGGCGACGTAGGAACTGGGACTGATCAGCGGCGGGGCGTCGGGCGAGCGCAGATACGCGAGCAGGAGCTCCTCCAGGTTCGGGGTGCTCGCCTCCCACGGGCCGCCGGTGACCGGTCCGTCGGGGCGTATCAGTGAGGTGAACTGCCGCCCGCTGGTGCGGGTCTCGACCACGGTGTGGTACTCCAGCTCCGGGGGCGTCCGCCCGTCGGAGTGGACCCCGGTCAGCACGGCGTGGGAGGTGCGCAGTTCGTCGACCTCACCGGCCAGGCGCAGCCCGCCGCCCGCGATGACCAGCAGGTAGTCGCAGGTGTTCTCCAGCTCGGCGAGCATGTGGGTGGACATCAGCACGGTGGTGCCGCGCTCGGCGGCCTCGGCCAGCAGGGTGCCCATCAGCTCGTGGCGGACCAGCGGGTCGAGGTCGGACATCGGCTCGTCGAGGAGCAGCAGGTCGGGACGCTTGCCGAAGGAGACGGCGAAGGCCACCCGGGTGCGCTGGCCGCCGGAGAGGGTGCCGATCTTCGCGTCGAGGGGCACATTGCCCGCGCGGACGATGTCCTCGGCGGCCCGCTGGTCCCAGCCGGGGTTCAACTCTCGCCCCATCCGCAGGGTCTCGGCGACGGTGAAGCGCCGGAACAGGGGCTTCTCCTGGGCGAGGAACGCGGTACGCCGAGTGGCCTCCGCCGACTCCGGGGCCGCGCCGAACACACGCACGGTGCCGGTGGTCGGCTTCAGCAGGTTGGCGGCGATGGCCATCAGCGTGGTCTTGCCGGCCCCGTTGGGACCGACCAGACCGCAGATCCGCCCGGCCGGCAGCCTGAAGGAGCAGTCCCGCAGCGCCCAGCCCCGGCGGTACTTCCGGCCCACCCCGCGGGCTTCTATCGCGGACGAGTCCGCCGGCCCCCCGTAGCCCGTCTCATAGCTCGTCATGCGTGTCCCCTTGGTCCCGTTGTTGCTGTTGTCGCTGTTCACGCGTGCTCGGCGGCAGGCCCGGTCCCGGCGTACCGCTGCTCCATCACCGACGTGACCAGAGCGGTCACGTCGTCCTTCTCCAGGCCCGCCTCGCGGGCCCGGTCCATCCAGCTCTCCAGCTCGCCGCGCAACGGCGAATCCGCCGCCGCCTGCGGACGAGCCAGCGACTGACGCACGAACGTCCCCAGTCCCGGCCGCGCTTCGACCAGCCCCTCCCGCTCCAGCTCGCGGTACGCCTTGAGCGTGGTGTTGGGGTTGACCGCGGAGGTCTGGGCGACCGCCTTGGCCGTGGGCAACTGGTCGCCGGGCCCGAGTACGCCGAGCCGGAGCGCCTGCTTGGTCTGCTGAACGATCTGCTGATAGGCGGCGACCCCGCTCCGCCTGTCGATGCGGAACTCCAACCCCTTCACCACCATTTCACTAGTCGACTAGTGAAATGATGATGGGACACCGAACGCGGACCTGTCAAAGCCCACAGGTCGGGGCGCCGGGCGAGGAGGTGAGGGAAGCCGTTGCGTGCGGCGGGGTCACCGCCTGAAAGACCTGACGTCCGGTACGTGGGGGACGACGGACCCGTCTTACGCATCCGCTGCCATGTGCCTGGTGGGTGTCGCCGACGGGTCTGTGACGACACCTCGCGAGCCTGAGGTCGCCGAAGACCTCACGCGGTCGAGGAGAGCACCGCTGCCTCGAGAATCGCGGCGGCGGATGACGTCGCGACGCCGACCCTGGAGGCCGTGTACACCATCAGCGCCGCCGCCCCGTCCTCGGCCGGGGGCTCATAGGTCTTCGCGAAGCCGGACGAAGGCAGCCGAACCTCTTGTGTCCCTCACTGTCGCCGGTGCGCCGACGACCGGGACGTACCAGCGGCAGCCATCACTTTCCCCGCACGCTGACGATGTGACTGTTCACCGACCACGACCATGGGGATCTTGAGCGGTTGTCGCAGGTGGCTTCGGATCAGCCCTGGTCGTCGTCGAACAGCTCGGCGGCGTCGGTGACGTCGTAGGCGCGGTCCACCCAGATCTGGAGGCGGTCGGGGTCGGTGCAGTTGCGTACCCTCTGGCGGACTGACTCGGGAACCTCGATGTGGCGCCGGTCGAGCGTGCGCAGCACGCTGGCGATCCGCTCCGCGATGCGTTCCTCGACCCGGCCTTCCTCCCGCAGCTTCACCGCGACCGGGTTCTTGAAGAAGTAGTTCACCGGCACCATGAGTTCCTTCCACATCTTCTTCGCCTGGTCATCCACCAAGCCCGACTCGACCAGTTCGGCGAACACCGCCGCGGTGTCCGGGTTCAGGGTCTGCAGAACCGCCGCGAGGGGTTCCAGTATCGCAGCGGCATCCTGGCCTTTACCATGCGTGATCGCCGAAAACACCGCGAGGGTGACATCCCGCGCCACCTCGACCTCGTCCACGATCACCGGCACGTTGTCCGGCCCGAGGACGAGTGGCCGTACGACCAGCGAGGCCCAGTCCGGCAGACCGAACCGGATGGGCTGAGCGGCCCACTTGGCGGTGGAGCGGTTCTGTGTCATGACGATCAGCACCGGCTCGACGCGGTACTTCTCGTGGAGATAGGCGAGGTAGTACGGCCAGCTGCCCCGCTTCCGCTCGTCCTTCCTCCCCTGTGATTCCAGAACCAGCAGAAACGCGCCCTCGTCGGTGTCCACCCGCACCAGGCTGTCCACCCGGCGCTCCACCGGAGCGATCTCCGTCAGGTCCGTGTTGACGACGGAGATCGAGCGAGGCTCCGGGAACGGCACATGGAACAGCCTCCGGAAGCTGCGGATCATGCCCTCGGTGTCCTTCTGACAGATCTGATGCAGCGCCTCATGGGGCGAGCTGACCATCGGATCTCCCTTCTGTCGGGATGCTCAACGAGCTACGCGGCCATCAGTTCGCACCACACGTATTTGCCCGAGTGGCCGAACCGGGACGACGGCTGCCAGCCCCAGACGTCCGTGCAGGCGCGGACGAGGGCGAGGCCCCGGCCGGTCTCCATGCCGGGCTTCGCCGAGCTGCCCGGTGGCTCCGGCGGTTCGGGGTCGGCGTCCCAGGCCCCGATCCACAGGGTGTTCCCCGACCAGCGCACGCGGAGGGCGGCCGGGCCCTTGGTGTGGAGTACGGCGTTGGCGATCAGCTCGGTGGCGAGGAGTTCGGCGGGGTCCAGGAGAGCGGTCAGGCCGTGCATGGTCAGGATGAGGCGGAGGGTGCGGCGGGAGACGGTGACGGCTCGGGGGTCGTGGGGGATGTGGAGGACGTACTCCCAGGGTTCGGGTACGGGCGCACTTTCGGGCATGGGTGAACTCCGTTCGGGGTGGGGGCTTGTGGGGCCTCCGGTGGCATTGCCGCAGCCGTCGGGGCGTGACGGAGCGGTGCGCTTCCGGGCGCCGGACATCTCGCAGTGTGTGCGATGCGTCACCGACAGTAGGGTAGAAATTCATACCCTCGCAACAGGCTGCCGTAATCTGACACCCGAACGAGGAGTCACGGAGAGGCAGTTACTCGGATGACCATGCGGAACCAACCCACGGCACGACAGGTGCGCCTGGGCTCCGAGCTGCGCAAACTGCGGGAGGCGGCGGCCAAGCCCGCCAAAGAGGTGGCCGGGCTCCTCGGGATGAGTTCGGCTCACATGAGTCAGATCGAGGCCGGGAGTTCCGCGATCAGCGAGGAGCGGCTGCGCAGACTGGCGACCCACTGCGCCTGCACGGACGAGGAACTGATCGAGGCCCTGGTCGCGATCGCCGCCGACCGGACGCGCGGCTGGTGGGACGACTATCGGGGAGTCCTGCCCCACGTGAACCTGGACGTCGCAGAGGCGGAGCACCATGCGAGATTCCTGCACGAGGTCTCGATCACCTACGTGCCCGGCCTGCTCCAGACGTCCGACTACGCGCGAGCGGTCTTCAGTTACACCCGGCCGGAACTGCCCGAGAGCGAGCTGACACCTCGGGTGGAGCATCGGATGCGGCGACGCGCGGTCATCGAGGGCGAGCACCCGTTGTCGTACGAGACGATCGTCCACGAATTCGCCCTGCGCGTCCGCGTGGCCGACCGGCAGACCTCAGCTGCTCAACTCCGCCGCATCCTGGACGAGATCGAGCAGGGGCACGTAACGGTGCGCGTCATCCCGATCGATCAGGATGGCTTCGCGGGTGCCGCCGCCTCGATGATGCATCTGGGCGGTCCGGTGCCCCAGCTGGACACAGTGCTGCGCGACACGCCCACCGGCACCCTGTTCATCGATGCCGAAGCGCAGCTGAAGCAGCTCCGAACACTCTTCCGTAAGGTGGGTGAGGCGTCACTGAATCCCGTCGCGTCACGGGACTTCATCCACCGCCTGTTGAAGGAGCTGTGAGCCGCATGAATCATGGGCCGCACTGGCAGAGGTCCACGTTTTCCGGCGGCGGTGAAGGAAACACCTGCCTCGAACTGACCTCCATAGCAACCCACATGCTCGGCCTCCGCGAATCCGACACCCCCACCACCGTCATCGCCACCACCCGCACCCCCCTCGCCCACCTCCTCCACGCCATAACCGCCGGCAGGTTGACCCCGCCCCGCGGCTGATCCACCGCCGCACAGGCGCGAACAGGACAGCGGACGGGGTTCGTTCAGTGGAACGGGAGCCGGCGCGCCGTCCGGATAATCGCTCCGCAGCGATCAAGCGCCGCACCGGATTCGGCGACAGAGGGGCACGCATGGTCACTACATCGACCTCACCCGTGCAGAACACGCCAACCGCACCCGGAGGGACCACCAGAGACCCGACGCTAAGTGACTGTCCGTATTGGATCTAGTGCGTTAAGTAACACTCCTCGTACGGTCATTGCGTCACCAAAACCGTATCTCTGGAGGATTAGTGGCAAACTTGCGCACTCGACTGGCCGTGCTGGGCTCCGCCGTGGCTCTCGCCGCAGGCGCGCTCGTCCCCGCGCAACTCGCCGGCGCCACCCCGGCGGCCGCGGCGGCCTACGAGTGGGTCGCCCTGGGCGACTCCTACACCGCCGGGGTCATCCCGGCGGCGGGCGAGGTCTTCGAAGTCCCGCGTGACGGCTGCGAGCGCACCGACCTGTCGTACCCCCAGGTCATCGACCGCGACCTCGGCTCACTGATCGAACTGACCAACGTCAGCTGCGGAGCCGCCACCATCGAGGACGTCACCTTCAACGCCCAGCAGCCGATCGGCCGCCACCTGCCGCCGCTCTCCGAGGACCCGGACTACCCGTTCCCGCCGGTGCCTCCCCAGTCCGAGGCGGTTGGGCCCGGCACCGACGTGATCACCGTGGGCGCGGGCGGCAACACCCTCGGGTTCGCCCAGATCCTCTTCACCTGTCTGCAACTGGGCGACGGCAGCGGCGGCGTGGGCACGCCGTGCCGGGACAGCCTGGCCGACGACATCCCCGGCCGGCTGACCAAGGTGGGCCAGGACTACGACGACATGCTCGCCACGCTCCACGAGCGCGCCCCGCACGCCAAGGTCGTGACCGTCGGCTACCCCACCGTCATCCCCGAGGACACGTCCAAGTGCCGGTACAACGACTGGGAGCAGTTCGCCTCGATCACCCCGGGCGACCTCGACTGGCTGCGCGACGACGTCCTGGGACCGCTCAACGCGGCCATCGAGAAGTCCGCCGGTGAGCACGAGGACACCTTCGTCGGCCTCTCCGACTCCACCCGGAACCACAGCGTCTGTGACGCGGGCAGGTGGGTCGAGGGCCTCTTCACCAGCCTGGAGCCGTTCCAGGTGGCCTTCGTCCACCCCAACGCCAAGGGCCACGCGAACGCCGCCGACCAGGTCTCCGCGGCGATCCTGGACGCCCTGGGCGTGAACTGATCCGCATCCGGCATCCCCGGGGAGCCGCATCGGGCCGACAGCCTGATGCGGCTCCCTCATGCCGTCGCGGCGCCCGAACCCGGCCGGCCGGGCGCCGCCGCTCTACGTCCCCGCCGACGGGGGCGGGACCGGGCCCGCCCGGTCCAGCAGGCCCGTGCGGGCCGCCAGGGCCGCCGCCTCCAGGCGGGAGCCGACCCCCAGCTTCATCAGGACGCGTTGGACGTGGGTGCGGGCCGTCGACGGGGCGATGCCCATGCCCGCCGCGATGAGGCGGGTGTCCTCGCCCTCCGCCACCCGCACCAGGACCTCGACCTCGCGCGGAGTCAGCATCTGGAGCAGGCGCTGGCCCTCGTCGTCCGGCTGGGCGGCGGGGTTCAGCAGTTCGCCGAACGCGCTCTGCAACAGCTGCGGCGCCACCGCCGCCTCGCCCGCGCGGGCCTTCATGATGGCCCGCTCGACGCCCTCGATGCGCTCGTCGTGCCGCACATAGCCGGAGGCCCCCGCGGCGAACGCGGCCGCGATGCCGCGCGGGTTGGGCACCGGGCCGAGGACCAGCACCGCCACCTGCGGACGTTCACGCTTGATCTTGACCACCGGGTCGAAGATTCCCGGCTCGGCGGGTGCCGCCGTACCGAGCAGGCACACCTCGGGTGCCCTCGTGATCACCAGTTCCGCCGCGCCCGCGGCCGGCGCCGCCGCCGCGAGCACCCGGTGCCCGCGCAGCTTCAACGCCGAGGCCAGCGCCTCGGCCAGCAGTCGGTGATCGTCGACCACCATGAGCCGGACTCCCATCGAGCCACCCCACCCCCCAGTCCCCCCAGATGGTTGCCAACTATGGCTGCCCACTGGTCCTCACGGACAGAAGCCCCCCGACTTCCCCGTCGGCTCCCCGCTGTTCATGCCCCCGGAAGCTACACGCTTGTTCGACGTTGCGCTCCCCCTATCGGAGAGAAGTGCCCGGATTACCGAAATTCCCTCCGATTCGAGCGGGATGAGGGATACGTGCACGGCCCCGCCCCTGAGCTGGGGCGGGGCCGGCGAGGAAGATCGAGGGGGCGCGTGGGGTTACTTCACCCCGAAGCCGAGCGCCGTGTACTCCTTCTCGTCCTTCGAATACGGCTTGCTGACGAGTTCCGAGCCGATGAACCACCGTCCGTCGGTGTAGAGCATCTCGCTCAGCGTCGGCGTCATCCCGCTGATCGCACGGAGCACCGACTCGGAGGACGGGGTCTCCAGGAGCTTGGTCTGCTTCAGCGACTTGCCGTCGATGGAGACGATCTGGGCGCCCTTGTCGTACGGGCCGTCCTTGAAGGCGATGATGTTCGGCCCGTCCATCCGGATCGGGTACAGCTCGTAGTCGTCGCCCGCGTCGACGCGGTCGCCGGTGGACTTACCGGTGGCCAGCGAGAAGGAGACGATCTCGTTGGTGGAGCTGTAGGAGCCGGTGCCGTCGTGGTTCTTGGTCGGCATGTACACCTTGTCGTTGCCGACGTAGATGCCCCGGCAGGCCCAGACACCGCGGACGGGGCACTCGTAGTCGTACTTGTCGTCCGGGATGGAGATCTTGGCGCGCAGCTTGCCGCTGTCGTCGAGCGAGAAGATGTCGCTCGTGCCGGTCAGCGGGACGTCGCTGCCGGTGACGACACCGAAGACCACCGGCTTGGTGGAGATGATCTTGGCCCGCGAGATACCGGAGGGCACCTTGTAGGTCCACTTGACGCTGCCCGACTTCGGGTCCAGCAGCTGGATCTGGAAGGTCTCGCTGCCGTAGTCGCCGCACTTGCGGACCGCGATCAGCTGGGCGCCGCCCGCGTAGCCCTCGTCGGTGCACTCGCCGACCTTGGGCGACCACAGCACCTTGCCGGAGTTGACGTCGAACGCCGCGCCGCCGCCGTAGCCGCCGGCCGCCGCGACCGTCGTACCGGAGATGGTGACCTCGCCGAACGGCACCTTCTCGCCGCTCGTGTCGGCGCTCTTGGTCCACACCTCCTTGCCGGTCTCGACGTTGAACGCGGTGACCTCGGTGCAGGGCTGGCGGTCGTCGTTGTTCTTGCGCTTGGCCGACTCGGTCACCACGACGGCGATGCCCTCGGTGGTGATCTCACGGGAGCCCGCGCAGGTCTGCCCGGCCAGGTCCAGCGTCCACTTGGTCTTGCCGCTGTCCGGCTCGTAGCCGACGATCTTGTTCAGGGCCGACTTGGCGTACGTGGTCTTCGTCAGCCAGGAGCCCTTGACGCTGTCGATGGTCAGCTTTTCCTTGACCTCGTGCGCGGGCACCTGGAAGAGGATCTTCGCGTTCGGGCTGCTGGGCGCCTTCTCCTGCGCCTCGGTCGGCACCTCCACGCCGCCGGACGAGGAACCGCCGGACGAGGACGAACCGCCGTCGTCACCCTTGGTGTCGTCCTTGCCGCCGGTCGTGCCCTGCGAACTGGCGGTGTCCTTCTTGCCGCTGTCGTCGTCCCCGCTGGTGGATGCGTAGAAGACACCGCCGCCGACGATCAGCGCGATGGCCGCGACCGCCGCCGTGATGATGATCGCCGTGGAGTTGACCTTCTTCTTGCCGCCCGGGGCCTGCCCCGTCTGCGGGTGCATCGCCATGGTCGGCGGCTGGTACCCGTAGGGGCCGGGCGGCGGCTGCTGACCGTAGGGACCGGGCTGCGGCTGCTGGCCGTACGGGCCCGGCTGCGGCTGACCGTACGGGCCCGGCCGGCCGGGGTGACCGGGCTGGCCGGGGTGACCGGGCTGGCCCGGGTAGCCGTAGCCGGGCTGCGGCGGGGGCGTCTGCGGGTAGCCGTAGCCGGGACCCTGCGCGGGCGGGGGCCCCTGCGGGGGCTGGGCCGGGGGCGGGGTCTGCTGGGCCGGGGGCGCCTGCGGGTAGCCGTAGCCCGGACCCGGCGCGGGCGGGCCCTGCGGCGGGGGTGTCGGGGCGCCGAAACCGCCGGGCGGCGGGGGCGTGGGCGCGCCGAAACCGCCCTGCGGCGGGGCGTCCTGCGGGGGCTGCGCGGGCGGCTGTCCCTGGGCCGGGGGCTGCGCGGGCGGCTGCCCCTTGTCCAGCGACGGCGGCTCGGCGGGCGGCTGGTTCGGGGGCGGGCCCGGGGGCTGGTTCGGCGGGGGCGGCGGCTGCGTCATGACGTGAATACCTCGAAGCGGAGAGCGGAGGACGGAAGAGGGACGGAGGGGGAGGTCGACCGGGTCACGGCGGGGCCGGGCGGCGGTGGCGTCGGGCGGCCGGGGTCCACGGCCCGCGCCGGTGACGCGGGCCGGGCCCGCGGGACCGACCGGGTCCGGCGCACGGTCCGGACGGGGCCGGTGGCACGGGCGGGCCGTCGGTCGCGCGCGTCACTTGCCGTAGGCCAGCATCAACTTCTCCTTCGCGTCGTCGACTCCGGTCAGCAGGGTGGTGGAGATGTAGAAGCGGCCGCCCACGTAGTCGACGGCCTTCGAGTAGAAGGAGCCCTCGATCTCCGCGGCGCTCGCCGGCATCTGGAGGAGCTTGGTCGCCTTGGGGCCGCTGCCGGTGGCCGGGACGGACACGACCTGGCCGCCCGCGTCACGCGTGGGCTCCACGTACGCGAGGAGCTTCGCCCCCTCCACCTTGAGCGGGACGATCTCGGCGTCGGCGGAGGGCGACTTCATGCGCCACCTCTCCTTGCCGGTCGCGAGGTTCAGGGCGACGACCTCGTTCGTGCCGTCCTTCTCCTCGGTCGGCAGGTAGAGGGTGTTCGCGTCGGCCGCGACGCCCGTGCAGCCCGCCAGGTCGCGGGTGAGGATGCCGCCGTCGCAGTCGGGCGCGAACGAGGCGTCGGAGTCGACCTGCGAGCGGGTCGAGCCGTCGGCCTTGAGGGTGGAGATGTTCCAGGTGTTCTCTTCCTCGTTGGTGAGGTAGAGGACGACCGGGTCCACCGAGTAGGCGTGTTCGACCTTCCAGCCCTTGGGGATCTTCCGCGTCCACTTGGCCTTGCCGGTCCTCGGGTCCAGCTCCTGGACCTCGTCGTGCTCCTTGTCGGTGGTCACCGCGCAGGAGGAGACGGCGATCAGCCGCGTGCCGCCCGCGAACCCGGCGGGGTAGCAGGACTGGCCGTAACTCTTCTTGTCGAACAGCTTCTTGCCGGTGTTGACGTCGTACGCCGTCCCGGACTGCGAGCGGCCCACCATGAGCGTGTCCCCGGTGACGGAGAGCCCGACGCTGATGGTGCTGTCGAACAGCTCGCCCTCCTCCACCTCCGTCGACCAGCCCTTGTCACCGGTGTTGAGGTCGATCTGCTGGAGCTGGTCGCACTCGGCGTTCTTCGAGGTGTTCTTCTGGTACGAGACCACGACCCGGTCGCCGGAGGTCGCCCTCGGGGTGACCGCGCAGATCTTGCCGGGAAACTCGATCGGGTCCCAGGCGGGGTTCCCGTCGGACACGTTGTAGGCGAAGAGCTGCTTGTACGCGGGCTTCACCGCGACCTTGTCGGTGACCCACAGGCCGGGGGCGCTCGCGCCGGAACCGGGGGCGTCGGGGGCGCTCTTGTACCAGAGCACCTTCGCCTCACCGGCCTTGACGTCCGCGTTGAGGTCGGCGATGTCGAGGTCCTCGCCGCCGTCGCCGCTGCCGTCGCCCTCGTTGACTGGCGCGGAGGGCGCGTCCGAGGGCTTGTCGTCCTCGCTCGGGCTCGTGCTCTCCTTGGCGACCGGCTTCTTCTCGCCGTCGTCCCCGAGGCTCGTCACCGCGAACACCGTGCCGCCGACCACGAGCAGCGCGGCCACGGCGGCGCCGATGATCATCGCGGGCCTGCCCTTGAAGGGGCTCTTGGAACCGCCGCCACCGCCCGGGGGCGGGGTGGGCGCGCCCGGGTACTGCGACTGCGGGTAGCCGTAACCGGCCTGCGACGCCGGGTTGTACGGGCCGGGCTGCGCGTAGGGGCCGGGCTGCTGCGGCTGTCCGTACGGGCCGGGCTGGGCGTACGGGCCGGGTTGCGCGGGCGGCTGCTGCTGGGGGTAGCCGTAGCCGGGGGCCGGGGCGGGCGGGCCCTGCGGCGGGGGCGTCTGCGGGTAGCCGTACGGCTGTTGCGGCGGTTGCGGTTGTGACGGCGGCGGCGGGCCCTGTGGTGCTCCGTAGCCGCCCTGCGGCGGCTGATCGGGTGGCTGAACCATCAGCGCTTTCCCCCTGTTCGCTGCTTTCGAGCCACCCGTGGTCACGCGTGGTGTCGCTTCTCAGACTGCCAAGACTCTTCTCAGACGGCTCTTTCTATCACTGCGACGCTCCCCCGTACGGGGCCGGTCGCTCCCCTGTTCCCAAGGGAGAACCGGCCCGTAATGCCTCCGTTACGCTCCTTCACGCCCCCTTCACGGGACGCCCGCCCCCTACGCCGCAAGCCTCCCGAAGGGGTCACCACTGAGCGCCGGCCGAGACCGGCGCCCCGAAGGGGCGCGGGGAACGGCGCGAGCAACCACGAAGCACCCGCACCCGGTATCGAACATCGCCCCTGACGGCGCTCCCCCGCAACTCGCGGAGCGCTACGCGTCGTCGGCCAGTTCAAGCCACCGCATCTCCAGCTCCTCCTTCTCCGCGCCCAACGCCCGCAACTCGGCGTCCAGCTCCCCCACCTTCGCGAAGTCCGTCGCGTTCTCGGCGATCCGCGTGTGCAACTTCGCCTCCTTCTCGGAGACCTTGTCCAACTGGCGCTCGATCTTCTGCAGTTCCTTCTTCGCGGCGCGCGCGTCGGCGGCGTTGCGCTGCGCGGCCTCGGCGGCGGGCTTCGCCGCGATCCCGGCGGAGGCCGCGGCGGCCTCCTCCATCGCGTGCCGTCGCTCGATGTACTCGTCGATCCCGCGCGGCAGCATCCGCAGCGCCGCGTCGCCGAGCAGCGCGAACACCCGGTCGGTCGTGCGCTCGACGAAGAACCGGTCGTGGGAGATGACGATCATCGAGCCGGGCCACCCGTCGAGCAGGTCCTCCAGCTGTGTCAGGGTCTCGATGTCGAGGTCGTTCGTCGGCTCGTCGAGGAAGAGGACGTTGGGCTCGTCCATCAGCAGCCGCAGAATCTGCAGCCGCCGCCGCTCACCACCGCTGAGGTCGCCCACCGGCGTCCACTGCTTCTCCTTGTTGAACCCGAAGGTCTCGCAGAGCTGCCCCGCGGTCATCTCGCGCCCCTTGCCGAGGTCGACGCGGTCGCGGACCTGCTGCACGGCCTGGAGCACCCGCAGGTTCGGGTCCAGCTCGGCGACCTCCTGGGAGAGGTAGGCGAGCTTGACCGTCTTGCCGGTGACGACCCGGCCGGCGGCCGGCTGCTTCTCCCCCTCGCTCCGCGCGGCCTCGGCCATGGCCCGCAGCAGGGAGGTCTTGCCGGCGCCGTTGACGCCGACGAGGCCGATGCGGTCGCCCGGCCCGAGCTGCCACGTCAGGTGCTTCAGCAGCACCTTCGGGCCGGCCTGCACGGTGACGTTCTCCAGGTCGAAGACGGTCTTGCCGAGCCGGGACGAGGCGAACTTCATCAGCTCGCTCGTGTCACGCGGCGGCGGCACGTCCGCGATCAGCTCGTTCGCCGCCTCGACCCGGAACCGGGGCTTCGACGTACGGGCCGGGGCCCCGCGCCGCAGCCACGCCAGCTCCTTGCGGACCAGGTTCTGCCGCTTGGTCTCCTCGGTGGCGGCGATCCGCTCGCGCTCGGCGCGGGCGAAGACGTAGTCGGAGTAGCCGCCCTCGTACTCGTAGACCGAGCCCTTCTGCACGTCCCACATGCGGGTGCAGACCTGGTCCAGGAACCACCGGTCGTGGGTGACGCAGACGAGCGCGGACCGGCGCTCCCGCAGGTGGCCCGCGAGCCAGGAGATGCCCTCGACGTCCAGGTGGTTGGTGGGCTCGTCGAGGACGATCAGGTCCTGCTCCTCGATGAGCAGCTTGGCGAGCGCGATGCGCCGCCGCTCACCGCCGGAGAGGGGGCCGATGACGGTGTCGAGACCCTGCGGGAAGCCGGGCAGGTCGAGCCCGCCGAACAGTCCGGTGAGGACGTCCCGGATCTTGGCGTTGCCCGCCCACTCGTGGTCGGCCATGTCCCGGATGACCTCGTGCCGGACGGTGGCGGCGGGGTCGAGGGAGTCGTGCTGGGTGAGGACGCCGGCGTGCAGGCCACCGGAGTGGGTGATCCGGCCCGTGTCGGCCTCCTCCAGCTTGGCGAGCATCCGGATCAGGGTCGTCTTGCCGTCCCCGTTCCGCCCCACGACGCCGATCCGGTCCCCTTCGGAGACGCCGAGCGAGACCCCGTCGAGCAGGGCGCGGGTGCCGTACACCTTGCTGACGTTCTCGACATTGACCAGATTGACGGCCATTACTCTCCTGCCACGGGGACGATCGACCCTCCAGGGTAGTCGGCGGGGTGGAGGGGGCGTGACGGGCGCCCGGGCGGGGGCCTCAGCGGGACAGGGCGACGCCCTCGCGGCGGGTGGCGGTGCGCCGGCGGCGGCCTCGCCGGGTGAGCCCCCAGGGCTTCAGGACCGAGATCACGGTCATGAAGACGTACGCGGACAGCGAGACGGCCGGGCCGAAGAGGACGTCCCCCGCGTCCGGCAGCGGCCCGCCCGCGGCGACGGCGGTGACCGCCGCGTTCACGCCGGGGCGCAGGGCGAGGACCGTGGCGGTGAGCGTGGCCAGGGTCAGCCAGAACTTCACCTGGACCCAGTGGTGGCGGGCCAGCCCCCACGGGGTGCCGAGGGACAGGGCCAGGCCGCTGCCGAAGGTGAGGAGGGCGACGGGGACCAGGAGCCAGTCCGCGAACAGCTTCATGGCCCGCACGGACGCCTCCACCGTCACCGCCGACCCGGTGGTGCCGGCGGTGACCCCGAGCGCCAGCAGCCCGAGCGTGAGCCCGAGCCAGGCGGCGGAGGCGGCCACGTGGACGACGAGGAGGGTGCGGCGTACGGGACGGCTTGTCTTCATGTCCGCCACGGTGCCGGGCCGGGGCGCCGGGGTCGTCCCCTCGCGGGAGTATCCGGGGGTACTGGGCTGGGCGTACGGAGGGAGGCCGCTGGGCCGGTGCGGGCGGTCGCGCGAGGCCTCGGGGCCGACGAAGACCAGTCCCGCGAAACCACAGGGCCGACGAAGACCGGTCCCGCGAAACCACAGGGCCGACGAAGGCCAGTCCCGCGAAACCACAGGGCCGACGAAGACCGGTCCCGCGAAACCACAGGGCCGACGAAGACCGGTCCCGCGAAACCACAGGGCCGACGAAGACCGGTCCCGCGAGGCCGCAGGGCCGGTGGGGCTTCTCGCGCAGTTCCCCGCGCCCCTGAAAAGCAGGGGCCGCGCCCCGTGCTTTCGGGCCGCACGACCGCCGTCGCCCCTCAGGGGCTGGGTTTCAGGGGCGCGAGGAGGAGGCCGTGCGCCTCGGGGGCGTCTCCACCCGGGGCGCACGGCGTTCGCGCGAGACCCGGGGCGGCGCCGACGTGCTCGGGCAGGGCGTCATGTCGTCGCGGGTCGCGGTCTCGGCGATGAAGACGGCCGGGACGGCGCCCGCGTCGGCCGGCCGGCGCGATTCCTCCGCGCCGGCTCACACGTGCCGATCACTCGACCTGGGCCCCACGCCCCGCCCGCTCCACCAGCAGACGGCCCACGAGGGTCATCGCCACCGCCGCAGGCGCGCTCACCGGCACGGCGATCAGCAGGGCCGTACGCCCCTCGAACAGCCCGCCGAAGCCGACCATGGACAGCCCCAGCACCCCGAAGAGGCAGAGCACGACGCCGAGGGCGGCGGCGGGCCCGGAGTACGCCGTGGAGCCGCGTGCACTCCCTCGCGGGCGCGGGCGCGGGACGGTGGACCGGGCCGCGGGCCGCTCGAAGCTCCGGAAGGCCGCGACCAGCACCGCCGTCAGAACGGCGGCGGCAGCAATGCGCGGGGGCAGCTGGGCCCACCAGGCACCCGTCGCGGGCGCGGGCAGCGGCACATCCAGCGCGAGCAGCACGCCGTAGACCCCGAGCATGGCCGACAGGTGCCACAGGAACGCGGTCATCGAGACGCCGTTGGCCGCCACGACCGCCCGCCACACCTTCGGCCGCTCCAGCCACCGTCCGGCCGGCCCGCGCAGCCACTCCACCGCGCCGACCAGCCACAGCCCGTGGCACAGCAGCGCGAAGGTCGGCGGCGCCATGTTGGACACCTTCTCGCCCGGCATCCCGACCATCGACAACGGATACGGCCCGTACGCGACCAGCAGCACCGCCGCCGCGAGCCCGGCCCCGGCGAGCAGATACGGCCGGGTCAACCGCCCGTCGGCGCGCAGGAACCCGAGCTGGTGGATCGCGAGCCACACGAAGGCGAAGTTGAGGAACTCGACGAACGGCACGTCGAAGGCGAAGCGCAGCACGTCGACGGCGCCCGCCGCCGCGACCAGCGCCCCGAACGCGCCCCACCCGAACCGCTCGTGCATCTTCAGCAGCGGCGGGGTGAAGGCGACCATCGCGAGGTAGATGCCGATGAACCACAGCGGCTGCGCGACCAGCCGCAGCGCCACGTCGAGCAGTCCGCCGCCCTGGCCCGCGAGTTGGAGCAGGACGGCGGCGGCGCCCCACACCCCGATGAACACCATGGTGGGCCGCAGGAGCCGCTGGAGGCGGGCGCGGAGGAACGCGGGGTATACGGAGTCGCCGTCCGGGTGCCGCCTGCTGAGCGAGCGGTAGGAGAGGGCGTGCGAGAAGCCACCGACGAAGAAGAACACCGGCATGATCTGCAGGGCCCAGGTCAGGATCTGGAGCCCCGGCTCGACGGCGAGGAGGTTCCCCACCTCGACATCGCCGTCCGCCCCGCCGCCGTTCGTGACCGCCGCCATCAGCCAGTGGCCGAGGACGACCGTGCCGAGGGAGGCGACGCGGAGGAGATCGACGTACCGGTCACGGGTGGAGGGGGTGGCGGCGGCGAGTTCGCTCGCACTCGCTCCGGCACGCACGCTCACGGTTGCACTCATGGGAGTACGGTCGCGCCGGCGCCGGGTCGGGCGTCAGCGCTCCCGTACTCAACTCCCGTCTGAGTACCTAGGCCTGGGCGCTCCGGACGACGGTCGCCCCCGGCGCGGGGGAGACGGCCACCCTCGCCGCCGCGCACGTGCCGGACGCGAGGAGGCCTTCGGCGACGGTGCGGGCCGCGTCGGCGTCCCGGGCGAGGAAGGCCGTGGTCGGGCCCGAGCCGGAGACGAGCGCGGCGAGCGCGCCGGCGGCGCGGCCCTCCGTGAGGGTGTCGGCCAGCTTCGGAAAGAGCGAGAGCGCCGCGGGCTGGAGGCCGTTGGAGCCCGGCAGGAAGGCCGCGAGCGCGTCGGCGTCCCCCTTGGCGAGGGCGTCCAGCAGCACCTGGGAGGCGACGGGCTCGGGGACGGCGTCGTGCGCGTGGAGCCGGTCGAACTCGCGGTAGACGGCGGGCGTGGAGAGCCCGCCGTCGGCGACGGCGAACACCCAGTGGAACGTGCCGCCGACGTCGAGGGGCCGGAGCCGCTCGCCCCGCCCGGTGCCGAGTGCCGCCCCGCCCACCAGGCTGAACGGGACGTCGCTGCCCAACTCCGCGCAGATGGCGAGGAGTTCCTCGCGCGAGGCGGCGGTCCCCCACAGCGTGTCGCAGGCGAGGAGCGCGCCGGCCGCGTCCGCGCTGCCGCCGGCCATACCTCCGGCGACCGGGATGTCCTTGGCGATGTGCAGATGGACGGCCGGCTCGACGCCGTGGCGTTCGGCCAGCGCGAGCGCGGCCCGTGCGGCGAGGTTCGTACGGTCCAGGGGGACCTGGTCGGCGCCGGGGCCCTCGCAGGTGACGGTCAGCTCGTCGGCGGGGGTCGCGGTGACCTCGTCGTACAGCCCGACGGCGAGGAAGACGTTGGCCAGGTCGTGGAAGCCGTCGGGCCGGGGGCCGCCGACCGCGAGCTGCACGTTGACCTTGGCGGGGACGCGAACGGTGACGCTCACGACTGGCGGGGCTCCTCGGTGGGTGACTGGTCGGCGGCGGCGGTGGCTGCGGAGGTTGCGGTGGCGGTGGTGTCCTCGGTGACGCGGTGCTCGGCGATGGCGGCGAACTCCTCGACGGTCAGGGACTCGCCGCGGGCCTGCGGGGAGACTCCGGCGGCGACGAGGGCGGCCTCGGCGGCGGGCGCGCTGCCGGCCCATCCGGCGAGGGCGGCCCGCAGCGTCTTGCGCCGCTGGGCGAACGCCGCGTCGACGACCGCGAACACCTCCCGTCTGGCGGCGGTGGTCCTGACCGGCTCGGTCCGGCGGACGAGCGAGACGAGGCCGCTGTCGACGTTCGGCGCCGGCCAGAAGACGTTCCGCCCGATCGACCCGGCGCGCTTGACCTCCGCGTACCAGTTCGCCTTCACCGACGGCACGCCGTACACCTTCGAGCCCGGCCCGGCGGCGAGGCGGTCGGCCACCTCCGCCTGGACCATCACGAGGGTGCGCTCGATGGTGGGGAAGGTCTCCAGCATGTGCAGCAGCACGGGGACGGCGACGTTGTACGGGAGGTTCGCGACGAGGGCGGTGGGTGCGGGGCCGGGCAGCTCGGTCACCTGCATCGCGTCCGAGTGGACGAGGGCGAAGCGGTCGGCGCGGGCGGGCATGCGGGCGGTGATGGTGGCGGGCAGCGCGGCGGCGAGGACGTCGTCGATCTCGACGGCCGTGACCCGGTCCGCCACCTCCAGCAGGGCGAGGGTGAGCGAGCCGAGACCCGGGCCCACCTCGACGACCGTGTCCTGCGGGCGGACGTCCGCGGTCCGCACGATCCTGCGGACCGTGTTGGCGTCGATCACGAAGTTCTGGCCGCGCTGTTTGGTGGGGCGCACGCCGAGCGCTGCCGCGAGCTCACGGACGTCGGCGGGGCCCAGAAGGGCGTCGGGGGGGCTGGAGGGGCTGCTCACGGCACCAGGGTACGGGGCGGGGGGTGGGGTGGGGGGTTGCCGCCCCCTCACCCCCGCAGCCGCGCCCCGCAGTGGGGCCAAGGACTCGCCCCCCGCTGCGCATACAGCTTCTTCGCGCGGAGGGTCTGTTCGCCCGCGGGCGCGTCCTGGGGGCGGCCACTGCCCCCGAGGCTCTGCCAGGTCCGCGTGTCGAACTGGTACAGGCCCCCGTACGTCCCGGAAGGATCGACCGCGTTCGGCCGTCCCCCGGACTCACACGCCGCCAGCCCCGACCAGTTCAACCCCTCCGCCCCCGCCACGGACGTCGGCATCGCCTTCGTCCCGACCTTCACGATCTGGTCCCTGGGCTCCCGCACGACCTCCGTACGGAGCAGCCGCGGCCGCTGCCGCACCCCGTTGACCGACCGGAGCGCGTACGTGACCCGGCGGGTGCCCGGGTACCCGGCCCGCTCGACGACCTCCGTGCCCCGGAACAGGGACGGGTCCTCGGCACGGCGCACCCGGAACGGGATGGGCACCTCCCGCACCTCCGTGGACCCGGTCACCCGCAGCACGGTCACCGTCTGTCCGTCCCGGGGGAAGCTGGACGCCTCGACCGAGGTGGTGTCCTCACCGCGCAGGGTGACCCCGGCCTGCTCCACGGCCTCCCCCACGGTCGCCGCGTTCGTGCGGATCGTCCGCGTCCGCCCGTCCGCCATGATCGTGACGGTGCGCTCGGTCCGGACGTCCAGTTCCAGCCCCTGCCGCCCGATGCGCTGGGAGCGCGAGGTCGAGACGTACGCCCCCTCCGCACGCACCCCGAGCTGCCGGAGCGCCCCGTCCACCGTGTGGGCGGTCGTCCAGACCTTGCGCCGATGGCCGTCCAGGGTGAGGGCGACGGGCCGCCCGTAGTGCACGGCCACCTCGTCGCCGCTGCTCAGCGCGGTACCGGCAGCGGGCGCGATGACATCGTGGGGGCCGACGGGGACCCCCTCGTCGGCGAGCAGTTCGGAGACGTCGTCGGCGAAGGTGTGCAGCGTGCGCGGCCGCCCGTCGACGGTCAGCTCGATCGCCTTGTCCTTCGCCACGAACGCGGAGGTCCCGCCCGCGAGGAACGCCACCACCAGCGCCTGCGGGACCAGCCTGCGCAGCGAACCGGGCCGGTCGGCGGCCCGTCTGCGCCGGGGCGCCCGCCGGGATGCGCCCCGGCCGCCCTCGACGGGTGCGCCGGCCCCGGGAACCGGCCCCTCCGGCTCCGGGGGCACGTCACGGCGGCTCCGGTCCGCGTAGGCGGGGCGATACGTGTCCACGTAGACCCCGTACGGCAGCGTCTCGGCCTCGTACGGCGGCGTCCCCGCAGCGGCGCCGTACGGCGGCGGGACCTCGGCCCCGTAAGGCAGCGTCCCGGCCCCGTACGCCGACGTCGCGGCGTCACGCACCGTCGGCGGCCGGCTCGTACCGTCCGGGCCATGGCTCTCGTAGGTCTCGTACGACGACGACTGCACGTTGCTCACGACGACACGCTCCAGAGGGGATCCGGGTCCGGGTCGGGCGACGTGAACCTAGCGGACTTCGGTCACCCTCCAAAGCAACGTGGTCACGCAGTGTCGCGACACGGGCCACTGATCATCTTTTCGGGTCCCCCGGACGGCCCAGGGAGCGTGATCCGTCAGTAATCGAACGCCCTCGCCGTGTTCGCCGCGATCGCCGTCGCCAGCGCGTCCTCGCCGATGCCCCGCACCGCGGCCATCGCCCGGACCGTGACCGGAACGAGATACGGCGCGTTGGGCCGTCCGCGGTACGGGGCGGGCGTCAGGAAGGGCGCGTCGGTCTCGACGAGGACGAGTTCGAGGGGGGCGACGGCGAGCGCGTCGCGCAGTGGCTGGGCGTTCTTGAAGGTCATGTTCCCGGCGAAGGACATGAAGTAGCCGTGCTCCGCGCACTCGGCGGCCATGGCGGCGTCGCCGGAGTAGCAGTGGAAGACGGTCCGCTCGGGCGCGCCCTCCTCCTTCAGGACCCGCAACACGTCGTCGTGGGCGTCGCGGTCGTGGATGACCAGGGCCTTGCCGTGCCGCTTGGCGATCTCGATGTGCGCGCGGAAGGACCGTTCCTGGGCGGCCTTGCCCTCCGGCCCGGTCCGGAAGTAGTCGAGCCCCGTCTCCCCGACCCCCTTGACCTGCGGCAGCGCCGCGAGCCGGTCGATCTCGGCGAGCGCGTCGTCGAGTGCCGTGTCACCGCCGGGGGTCCGCGCGCCCTGGCGGGACCAGCCGTCGGGGTCGCCGTGCACGATCCGAGGCGCCTCGTTGGGGTGCAGGGCGACCGTCGCGTGCACGGCCTCGTACCGTGCGGCCGTCTCGGCGGCCCAGCGGGAGCCCTTGAGGTCGCAGCCGACCTGGACGACCGTGGTCACCCCCACGGCGGCGGCCTTCGCGAGGCCCTCCTCGACCGTGCCGGACTGCATGTCCAGATGTGTGTGCGAATCCGCGACCGGCACCCGGAGGGGTGCGGGGAGCGAGGGCGCGGCGTTCCTGTCGTTCTTGCCGGACGCGTCGCCGGAGTCGTTCGAAGGCATGCCCCGATCCTACGAATCGCGGAACCGCACGATCGGGGCATGCCTCACAGGCTCACTGAAGGGGAGGATCAGCTCGCCTTGCGGTGGAACGGGTGCAGCAGGTCGGAGAGGTGCCAGTGGTGGTGCTCCCCGTGCTCCGCCGCGTCGGTCGCCGCCGCGTCCGCCGTGTCCGTCGCGTCGACCGCCGCCGGGCGCGGCTTCGGCACGTGGCGCCGGTGCTCGGCGTCCCGGACCGACGACACCTGGCCCGCTCGCATGATCCGTACGACATGACCGTCGCAGTTCTGGCACGCCGGCCGGGAGAGCGGGGACGGCACGACCTCGCCGTCGGCCACGTACATCACGAAGTCGCGCCCCTGGGCGTCATTGTGGTGCTCGATCTCGTACGACTGCTCCCAGCCGTGCCCGCAGCGCATGCAGGCGAACGAATACGACTCGTGAACGACGGCGGTGGCGGTGTCCCGCAGGACGGCCCGCTCTGCGATCTCGGTCATTGCCAGCTCCTCTGGTCCGCTGGACGCTGAGGACGGGTAAGTCCTCACCACCCATAGGACTCCTCCGCAGACCCGAAGTGCACCCCACCTGCCGACTGTTGAAGCCGTTTTGGCCCGCCCTTGTGGGAAGGCCGTCCGCACGAGGGCTGTGCTTTGCTCGGCTTTGCCGAGGCATGGGGCGCGGTCGGGAATGTGGGGTCAGGTACGTCGGCAGGCGCACGCCGGTGGGGCTTCTCGCGCAGTTCCCCGCGCCCCTGAAAAGCCGGGGCCGCGCCCCGAGCTTTTCCGGCCCGCAGGGCCTGGTCTTTCAGGGGCGCGGGGAACTGCGCGGCCCGCCCCCACTCACCCGCACCCACACCCACACCCGACAACGCACCCCACGCCACCCCACCCCGCGTCCCCCTACGGCGCAGCCCTCTTCGCCGCGACCACCGCGTCGAAGACCTCCCGCTTGGGCAGCCCCGCCTCCACGGCCACCGCGGCGATCGCCTCCTTGCGGCGCTCCCCCGCCTCCTCCCGCACCCGGACCCGGCGCACCAGCTCCGCCGCGTCCAGCTCCTCCGGCCCCTTTTCCGGTGCCCCCTCGACCACGACGGTGATCTCGCCGCGCACCCCGGCCGCCGCCCACTCGGCCAGCTCCCCGAGAGGGCCCCGCTTGACCTCCTCGTACGTCTTGGTCAGCTCGCGGCACACGGCGGCCCGCCGCTGCGCGCCGAAGGCCTCGGCCATCGCCGCGAGCGTCGCGTCCAGGCGGTGGGGGGCCTCGAAGTACACGAGCGTGCGGCGCTCCTCGGCGACCTCGCGCAGCCGCCCCAGCCGCTCCCCGGCCTTGCGCGGCAGGAACCCCTCGAAGCAGAACCGGTCGACGGGCAGCCCCGACAGCGCGAGCGCGGTGAGCACGGCGGACGGCCCCGGTACGGCGGTGACCCGGATGTCCTTCTCCACGGCCGCGGCGACGAGCCGGTACCCGGGGTCGGAGACCGACGGCATCCCCGCGTCGGTGACCAGCAGCACCCGCGCCCCGCCCACCAGCGCCTCGACGAGTTCCGGCGTACGCGCGGCCTCGTTGCCCTCGAAGTACGAGACGATCCGCCCGCCCGGCTGCACGCCGAGCGCCTGGGTGAGCCGCCGCAGCCGCCGGGTGTCCTCGGCGGCGACCACGTCCGCACCGGCCAGCTCCTGGGCGAGCCGGGGCGGCGCGTCCGCGACATCACCGATGGGGGTACCTGCCAACACAAGGATTCCTGTCACACCCCCATCCTCCCAGGGGGAACGCCGTCGGCAGGGCGCGGGACCGCCTCGGACGCCCCGGCCCACATTCCCGTCCCACGGGACTCCCACAGCCGTGTTCCCTACGATGGCGCGGTGACCAGTACCCCGTCCTCCACGGACACCCGGCAGGACCAGGCCACCGAAGCGCAGCGGCCGTCGTGGCAGCACCGCCTGCGCCGATTCGGCTACGCGGCGCCCCCGAGAGGCGACGTCCGCACCCGGCTGGTGCCCCCGTACACCCGGCCGGGCCCACGGGTGTGGGCCGCGCTCGGGCTGCGCGAGAGTGGCGCCGCGCGCCTGGTCCGGTGGTCGGCGTGGGGCGGTCCGCTGCTGGTGACGCTGCTCGCGGGGCTGCTGCGGTTCCACAACCTGGGCAGCCCCAAGGCGGTGATATTCGACGAGACGTACTACGCGAAGGACGCGTGGGCGCTCGTCCATCGCGGGTACGAGGTCAACTGGGCGAAGAACGCCAACGAGCTGATCCTCCAGAACAACGGGAACGTACCCATCCCGACGGAGGCGGCCTATGTGGTCCACCCCCCGGTCGGCAAGTACGTGATCGGTCTGGGCGAGCTGATGTTCGGGTTCGACCCGTTCGGCTGGCGGTTCATGACGGCCCTGCTCGGCACGCTCTCCGTGCTGATGCTGTGCCGGATCGGCCGCCGGATCTTCCGCTCGACGTTCCTCGGCTGCCTCGCCGGCGCGCTGATGGCGGTGGACGGCCTGCACTTCGTGATGAGCCGCACCGCGCTGCTGGACCAGGTGCTGATGTTCTTCGTGCTGGCCGCGTTCGGCTGCCTGGTCGTCGACCGCGACAAGGCTCGGCAACGCCTGGCCGCCGCCCTCCCCCGGGACGGCGACGGGGTCGTACGCCCCGACGTCCTCATCGCCGAGACGACCCGCCTGGGATGGCGCCCGTACCGCTGGCTGGCCGGTATCTGCCTGGGCCTGGCCCTCGGCACCAAGTGGAACGCCCTGTACTTCCTGGTGTTCTTCGGGATCATGACGGTGCTCTGGGACTACGCGGCCCGCAAGGTCGCCGGCGCCCGTCAGCCGCTGATCGCGACGCTCCAGCGCGACCTCGGCCTCGCGTTCCTGTCCACGGTCCCGGTCATGATCGCCACGTATCTGGTCTCCTGGACGGGCTGGATCCTCTCCCCCGACGACGGCACCGGCGGCTACTACCGCAACTGGGCCGCGACCGAGGGCAAGGGCGGCTGGTTCGCCTGGCTCCCGGACTGGCTGCGCAGCCTGTGGCACTACGAGCACGCGGTGTACGAGTTCCACATCGGGCTGTCGTCCCCGCACACGTACCAGTCGAACCCGTGGAGCTGGATCGTCCTGGGCCGCCCGGTCTCGTACTTCTACGAGTCCCCGTCCCCCGGCAACGACGGCTGCGCGGTCGACACCGCCGACAAGTGCGCCCGCGAGGTCCTCGCCATCGGCACGCCACTGCTGTGGTGGGCGGCCGCCTTCGCGGTCCTCTACGTCCTGTGGCGCTGGTTCTTCCGCCGCGACTGGCGCGCCGGCGCGATCGCCTGCGGCATCGCCGCCGGTTATCTCCCCTGGTTCCTGTACCAGGAGCGCACGATCTTCTTCTTCTACGCCGTCGTCTTCCTGCCGTTCCTCTGCCTCGCCGTGACGATGATGATCGGCGCCATCCTCGGTCCCCCCGGCGCCCCGGAACGCCGCCGCGTGGCCGGCGCGGCGGGCGCGGGCGTCCTGGTCCTCCTGATCGCCTGGAACTTCATCTACTTCTGGCCCCTGTACACCGGGCAGCCCATCCCGATCGACTCGTGGCGGTCGCGGATGTGGCTGGATACCTGGGTGTGATGGCCGAACCCCGTTCGCCGGGCTCTGCCGGGCTAACAATCAGGGCACGCACAGGAGTCATTTTCCCCACGCGTTACCCCGGCGTGCTTACAGTGAGCCTCGGCAAGCGGTTTCTGAACGCGTTCAAAGGGGGAGTCGCGTCATGCGCAAGGGGGTCAAGGTCGCCATAGTCGGCGGGGTGTTCGCGGCGATGGTGGGCGGTGCCGGGTACGGCGGGTACAACTTCGTGACGGCGCTCAACGGGGACGGCGGGGGTTCGTCGCAGCAGCGGACCGGGCCGCCGAGCGGGGACGAGGTCCGGGAGACGACGGAGAAGTTCTTCGCCGCCTGGGAGAAGGGCGACTCGGCCACGGCGTCGTCGTACACGAACGACGCGGTGGACGCGGGGAAGGTCTTCGGCAGCTTCACCGGCGTCGCGCGGATCGACGACGTGAGGATCGAGCCGGCCAAGCCCACCGGGAGCGGCGACCGGACCGTCCCGTTCTCCGTCAGGGCGACCGTGTCGTACAAGGGCAAGAGCAAGGAACTCGCGTACAAGAGCCGGCTGACCGTCGTGCGCGGGAAGACGACCGGGCGGGCCCTGGTCGACTGGCGGCCCTCCGTCGTGCACCCCGAGCTGAAGAAGGGGGACACGCTGTTCACCGGGGAGGCGGCGGCGCCTCCCATCGAGGCCGTGGACCGCGACGGCAAGGTGCTGACGAAGGAGAAGTACCCCTCCCTGGGGCCGATCCTCGACACCCTGCGCGAGCGGTACGGCGCCGACGCGGGCGGCACCCCCGGCATCGAGCTGGGCATCCACCACGCCGCCGCCGAGGCCGGCGACACCACCCTGCTGACCCTCACCAAGGGCAGGGCGGGCAAGCTGCGGACCACGATCGGCGCACGGACGCAGGCGGCGGCCGAGCAGGCCGTCACCAAGCACCCCGAGTCGTCCGTGGTCGCCGTGCAGCCCAGCACCGGGCAGGTGCTGGCCGTCGCCAACCACCGCGACGACAACTTCAACGCGGCCTTCCAGGGTGAACTCCCGCCCGGCTCCACGATGAAGATCGTCACCGCCGCGATGCTCATCGACAACGGCGTGACCTCCATGAACGGCCCCGCGCCCTGCCCCGCCACGGCCACCTGGATGAGCCAGACCTTCAAGAACCTGCCCGGTCTGAAGCCGGACGAGACGCCGAACGCGACGCTCGCCAACAGCTTCGAGCGGTCCTGCAACACGGCCTTCATCAAGCTGATCGACGAGAAGCCGCTGTCCGACGAGTCGTTGACCGAGGAGGCGCAGGAACGGTTCGGGATCGGCCGGGACGACTGGAAGACGGGCATCGTCTCCATGGACGGCAAGGTGCCGCCCTCCGGCGGGCCGAACCGGGCCGCCAACGCCATCGGTCAGGGTGACGTCCTGATGAACCCGCTCAACATGGCGTCGGTGACGTCCACGGCGATCACGGGGACGTTCCGGCAGCCGTATCTGGTGTCACCGAAGCTGGACGGCCGGGAGCTGGCGACGGCGAAGGGGCTGCCGGCCAGTACGTCCTCGCAGTTGAAGCAGATGATGAGGCTGACCGCGACCCAGGGGACGGCCGCGACCGTCATGTCCGGGCTCAGCGGCGACATCGGCGCGAAGACCGGGTCCGCGGAGATCGACGGGCAGGCGGTGGCGGACAGTTGGTTCACCGGGTTCCGCGGGGACGTGGCCGCGGCGGCGATGTCGGAGGGTGGTGGCCGGGGCGGCGAGGCGGCCGGTCCGATCGTGGTGGATGTGCTGCGGGCCTCTCCGTAGGGGATACGGCTCGTCGCGGGGTGCGAGCCCGGTGGGGCTTCTCGCGCAGTTCCCCGCGCCCCTGAGGACAAACGCGGCCCCACCCACGGAGTGACCCGCGGGACTCTAGGGTGGTGGTTCTCGTTGTGGGACGAGAGGCAGCCGGGGGCAGCGGAAGGTCGGAGCGTGGGTAAGAGAAGGCGTGTCGACGAGCGGAAGGCCGCGAAGTCGGGGAGGTCGCGGCGGCACCTCGTCCTGGGCGGAGTGGCCGTCGCGGCCCTCGGTGGTGGCGCGGTCGCCGTGTACACGGTGTTCGGCGCCGGCGCGTCGGCCGACGACCGTTCGGCCGACGCCAAGGCCGTGAAGAGCGGGCCCCTGTCCGCCGTCGAGGTCCGCTCCGCCGCGACCGCGTTCCTGACGGCCTGGCAGAAGGGCACCGTCACCAAGGCCGCCGCCGCCACGGACGACTCGGCGGCCGCGAAGACCGCGCTGACCGGCTTCACCAAGGACGCCCACGTCAAGGACGTCACCCTCACCCGCGGCAAACGCGCGGGCGACAAGGTGCCGTTCACGGTGAAGGGCACGGTCTCCTACAAGGGCACGGCCAAGCCGCTCACCTACGAGTCCGCCCTCACCGTCGTACGGGCGAAGAAGGACGGCGAACCCGTCGTCGAGTGGCAGCCGTCCGTCGTCCACCCCGACCTCGACGAGGGTGACCGGCTGGTGACCGGTGAGGCGGGCACACCTCCGGTGAAGGCCCTCGACCGGGACGGCGGTGAGCTGACGACGAAGAAGTACCCGTCGCTGGGCTCGGTGCTGGACGGTCTGCGGGAGAAGTACGGCAAGAAGGCGGGCGGCAAGGCGGGAGTCGAGCTGCGGATCGTCCGCGCGGACCCGGAGAAGGGCGGGCCGGACGGCACGTCCTCCACCAAGTCCGCCAACTCCACCAAGTCCACCAAGTCCACCGAGTCCACGAAGTCCACGAAGGAGAAGGCCGCCGACAAGACGCTGCTGGAGCTGAGCAAAGGCACTCCCGGGGAGCTGAGAACGACTCTCAGCCCGGCGCTGCAGGCCGTCGCCGAGTCGAAGGTGGCGGCCACGAAACGCGCGTCGGTGGTCGTGATGCGCCCCTCGACCGGCGAGATCCTCGCGGCGGCCAACTCCAGCGCCTTCAACGTGGCGTTCCAGGGCTCCCTGGCCCCCGGCTCCACGATGAAGATCGTGTCGTCGGCGCTGCTCATCGACAAGGGCCTGGCCTCGGCGGACAAGGTCCACCCGTGCCCCAAGTTCTCGTCGTACGGCGGCTGGAAGTTCCAGAACGACGACAAGTTCGAGATCAAGAACGGCACGTTCAAGGCGAGCTTCGCGCGCTCCTGCAACACCGCCTTCATCTCCCAGGCGAAGAAGCTGGACGACGACTCCCTGACCCAGGAGGCCCAGCAGGTCTTCGGGCTCGGCCTGAACAACTGGGCCATCGGCGTGTCCAGCTTCGACGGGGCGGTGCCGGTGCAGAGCGCCGCCCCGATGGCGGCCTCGCTGATCGGCCAGGGCGGTGTGCGGATGAACCCGTTGAACATGGCGTCGGTGGTGTCGACCGCCAAGACGGGCGTCTTCAAACAGCCGTACCTGGTCGCCCCGTCCGTCGACGGCCGCACCCTCGCGACCGCCTCCCGGCCGCTGTCCGCCACGGCCCGTACACAGCTGCGCGAACTCCTCCGGTACACCGCCGCGGCCGGTACGGCGGCCGAGGCGATGTCGGGCCTCGGCCCGGACTACGGTGCCAAGACCGGCTCCGCCGAGGTCGACGGCCAGAAGGAGCCCAACGGCTGGTTCACCGCCTGGAAGGGCGACCTGGCCTCCGCCGGGGTGGTCCAGGAGGGCGGCCACGGCAGCGAGTCGGCGGGGCCGATCGTGGCGGCGCTGCTGAAGGCGGGCAGCGGGGGCTGAGCCCCGGCGTCGACGGTCATGTACGGCCGTGGACGGGGGTCTTCTCGTACGACTCGGGCGACTGGGCCAGGCACCAGTCGAAGACCGACGGCCAGGGGCCGTAGCCCGCGTCCAGGTCCAGGTGGGCCTGGCCCGGCAGGACGTCGACGGGCAGGCCCAGGGGGTCGGCGTAGACCGTGGCCGCGCCGCCGGGGCAGTACGGGTCGTCGTCACCGCCGACGAACCGGGTGTACGAGGCGGCTGCGGCCAGCCGTGCGGGGTCCGGCCGCGGCGGGGCGAACTCGGCTATCTCCGGGTGCTCCAGGGCGACGTCGGGGGCGGGCGGGGCGACGAGCAGGACTCGGTCGACGGGGCCGGACAGGACGTCGTCCCGCGCGACCGCGTGCAGCCACAGCAGACAGGCCAGGCTATGGCAGACCACCGTGATCCGCCGATCCGCCAACTCCGCCAGCAGGGCGTCCAGTTCCGCCAGCCACCGCTCCAGGTCCGGGTCGTCCGGCTCCGGCAGCTGCGGGTACGCCACCTCGTGGCCGAGGTCGGTGAGGCGGTCGGCCAGCCAGTGCTGCCAGTGGGCGGGCGGGCGGTGGTTCTGCCACCCGTGCAGGATCAGGAAGGCGCGGGTGCCGTCGGCGGGCGGGATCTCTGTCATCCCCAGATCGTCAGCGAAGCGGCCCTGGCGGTCCAGTGCCGTCTCTGTGGCTGGATGGATCGCCGGGTGCGGCCCGGTGGGGGCTGGTCGCGCAGTTCCCCGCGCCCCTGAAAAGCAGGGACTACGCCCCAAGCTTTTCAGGCCCGCAGGACCGCCGCTTCCCGGGCTGCAGGAGCCGCGGGACTTTCGGGCCCGGGGGCTGGGGCTTTCGGGCCCGGAGGCTGGGACTTTCGGGCCCGGGGGCCTGGGGCTTTCGGGCCCGGGGGCCTGGGGCTTTCGGGCCCGGGGGGCCTGGGCTTTTAGGGGCGCGGGGAACTGCGCGAGAAGCCCCACCGGGCCGCACCCGACGAACCGCCCCGACAAGCGCGGGGCGCAGCCCCGGTTTTCAGGGGCGCGGGGAACTGCGCGACCAGCCCCCACGCACCGCACCGCACCCGCCGCACCACCCCGACAAACCCCCTCGCATGGCCCGTACACGCACCGCTAGCGTGCCCGCATGACCAACCCCGCGCAGGACACCGACGGCTCCGCCGCCCACCCCCGTTTCGCCGAGGCACTCACCACCCTGGGCCTGGGCGAACTGCACGCCCGTATCCGCAGGTTCCCGGAGGCCACGAGGACCGCGGCGGAGGCGGCGGCAGCCCTCGGCTGCGAGTTGAGCGAGATCTGCAAGTCGCTGATCTTCGCCGCGGACGGCGTCCCCGTGCTGGTGCTCATGGACGGCGCGTCGAGGGTCGACCTGGAGCTGGTCCGGCGGGAACTCGGCGCCACGAAGGTCACCCGGGCCCGCGCCGACGTCGTACGGGAGACGACCGGCTACGCGATCGGCGGCGTCCCGCCCTTCGGGCACCGCACCAGGACCCGCGTCCTCGCGGACCGCTCGCTCCTGGACCACGCGACGGTGTGGGCGGCCGCCGGCACCCCGTACACCGTCTTCCCCATGGCCCCCAAGACGCTGATCACCCACGCGGGCGCCACCCTGGTGGACGTCCGCGAACACAGCGCGTGACGCCCCTCGTCACCGCGGCGGTGCTGCTCGCCGCGGTCACCCACGCCAGCTGGAACGCGATCGCCCACAAGATCACGGACAAGCTGGTCGGGTTCACGCTGATAGCCGGAGGCGGGGCGCTGATCGGGTTCGCGATGGTGCCGTTCGTGCCGCTCCCGGACGCCGGCGCGTGGCCGTATCTGATCGCCTCGACGGTCGTGCACCTCGTGTACTACGTGCTGCTGATGACGTCCTTCCGCCTGGGCGACTTCGGCCAGGCCTACCCCATCGCCCGCGGCTCCGCGCCCCTCGTCGTCACCGTGCTCGCCGCCGTCTTCGCGCACGAGGTGCCGGACGGCTGGGCGGCGGCCGGCATCCTGCTGAGCTGCGCCGGGCTGACCGGGGTCGCGCTGTGGGGCCTGCGCGGCGACCGCCCCCACTGGGCGGCGATCGGTGCCGCGCTGGCCACGGGCGTGTCGATCGCCTCCTACACGGTCGTGGACGGCCTCGGCGTACGGGCCTCCGGGTCCGCCCTGGGCTACATCGCCTGGCTGATGGCCCTGGAGGGTCTGGCGATCCCCGCCTACGCGGTCTGGCGCCGGCGCGGCGAAACGGTCGCCCTGCTCCGGCCGTTCGCCGCCGTGGGCCTGCTCGGCGCCGCGCTGTCCGTGGCGGCCTACGGCCTGGTCCTGTGGGCCCAGACGAAGGCGGAACTGGCACCCATAGCGGCCCTGCGGGAGTCGTCAGTCAAGTCGGATTCATGCAGCAATAAATGGGCTCTTCAGCGGTTTGGTGAGGTCACCTCGTAGATGCGGGATGGATCAGGTGTTGGTTGACTTCGCGTGTGTGAGGTTGGCTCTGACAACGCGGGTGGTGGGATGGTCTTCACCCAACACCCGTAGACAGGCGGTGAGGGTCTGCTCGTACAGCGGAATTGCCCGGCCAAGATCCCCCGCCGACCCATAGGCGCCCGCAAGGTTGTTACGGGAGACAAGCGTGTTGGGATGGTCCTCGCCCAGGACCCGCACCCGGTCGGCAAGGTTTCGTTCGTACAGCGGAATCGCCCGGCCGAGATCCCCCGCCGACTCATAGGCGTACGCGAGGTTGTTACGGGAGGTGAGCGTGTTGGGATGGTCCTCGCCCAGGACCCGCACCGAATCGGCAAGGGTCTGCTCGTACAGCGGAATCGCCCGGCCGAGATCCCCCGCCGACTCAAAGGCGCCCGCGAGGTTGTTACGGGAGGTGAGCGTGTCGGGGTGGTCCTCGCCCAGGACCCGCACCGAATCGGCAAGGTTCTGCTCGTACAGCGGAATCGCCCGGCCGAGATCCCCCGCCGATCCATAGGCGTACGCGAGGTTGTTACGGGAGGTGAGCGTGTCGGGGTGGTCCTCGCCCAGGACCCGCACCCGGTCGGCAAGGTTTCGTTCGTACAGCGGAATCGCCCGGCCGAGATCCCCCGCCGATCCATAGGCGTACGCGAGGTTGTTACGGGAGGTGAGCGTGTCGGGGTGGTCCTCGCCC
>NZ_JBSFCF010000025.1:0-2235 GCF_053593335.1 Streptomyces sp. NPDC002324 | reverse complement strand
CAGGACCCGCACCCGGTCGGCAAGGTTTCGTTCGTACAGCGGAATCGCCCGGCCGAGATCCCCCGCCGACTCAAAGGCGCCCGCGAGGTTGTTACGGGAGGTGAGCGTGTCGGGGTGGTCCTCGCCCAGGACCCGCACCGAATCGGCAAGGCTTCGTTCGTACAGCGGAACCGCCCGGCCGAGATCCCCCGCCGCCCCATAGGCGCCCGCAAGGTTGTTACGGGAGGCGAGCGTGTTGGGGTGATCGAGGCCGTGGAGGCGGATGGAGGTAGCCAGGGAGCGCTTGGTGTAGTTGATGGCCTGGGTGATCTGGCCCTGGCCTCGCAGGTAGTTGGCGGTGTGGGTAAGGAGGAGGGTGGTGTGTTGTGTGTCTTGGGCAGGGTCACTGGCGGAGAGGAGGGCTTCGGCGTGGGGGAGCAGTGTGCGCCAGGTGGGCCAGCCAGCCACGTTCGTGAGTGGCTCGTCAGGCAGTGCGGTGCGCAGGACGTTGATGGCCTCGCGGCGGGCGTTGGTGATGACTTCAGGGGCACGGTGGGGGTCGGCGTCGTCTGTCGTGATGGGGTCAGGGGTCCGGGCGACAGTCTGGACGAGGCGGTGAATGCTGAATGTGTCCGCGTCTAGAGTGATCATGTTGTAGGCAGCGAGCTGGCCCAGGGCCTGGGCGTAGCTGACGGGGTCTTCGGCCAGTGGGGCGAGCAGGGCGCGGGGAATGGCGCTGGGGGCATACCAGGAGGCGGTGCGCAGAATGTCGACGGCCAGGGGGGTGGTGCGGTGCAGGGTGTCGAGAGTGATCCGCCAGATTCGGGCCATGGTGCGTTGCGAGTCACCGGTCGCCGCAGCGGTGCCGGTGGTCTGGGCCGGGTGCCGACGGAGTAGGTCCCGGTAGTCGCTGACAGTGATGTGGCTCTCGGCGATAAACGCGCCGGCCTGTTCGAGAGCGAGAGGGAGGTACTCAAGTTCTTCGGCGAGGAGGCTAGCGTGGTGCTGGTTGTCGGGATCGGTCAGCCGAGTGAGCCGGGTGAGCAGGTCGAGTGAGGCAGCGGGAGTGAGGAGCGGTAGGGCCAGGGGGGTGCTTGGCCAACCGTTGGCGAAGCGGCTGGTGATCAGATGACGTCCGGCGTGCTGAAGCTGCCCCGTCAGATGGCTGATGGTGTTGGGGTGTTCGGCGTTGTCAAGGATGAGGAGCCATCCGGGGTGTTCCTGGAGCCATCCGATGGCCCACTCCGCGTCCTCAGTGGTGGTGCGGCTTCTGACACCGCCCTTGATACGGCTGGTCAAATCGGCAAGGCCGGTGGTGATCTGCTCCGGGGTGTCGGCGCGGATCCACCACACCAGTCGGTAGTCGTGCCGGTGAGCGTGGGCGTAATGCAAGGCGAGTGTGGTCTTGCCGACTCCTCCGAGCCCCTGAACAGTCTGCGTGATCGCCTTGGAGCCCTTCTCCATAGCGGCAGCGAGGTCGGCGAGGGCACTCTCACGACCGACGAAGACCTCTGATGGCCGATCGGGCAGGTTGTGCAGCTCGCGCGGAGCTTCCACGTCGTAGGAGCCGGTCCCTGTCTGGCCGCTCCTGGCGGAGGTGGTGACGTCTTCGAGGGAGATGAGGTTTCCGGCGACCTTGATGGCGGTGGTGAAGCCGGGGCGGGCGGTGAGAGTGGCCAGGGGCACGGCGGTGAGTTGATTACCGGGGTAGTGACCGGCGCGGTCCGTGGTCAGGACTCCTGTGAGCAGACTTCCGCAGAACAAGGCTGCTCCGGATGCCCCGGACCAGGGCGATGACGATCCGGCCGTGCCGGGGGTGGCGACTTGGTCGATGTGTGCTGTGATCAGGCCGGACTTCAGACCACTCAAGGTCTCGATGTGCCCGCTGATCTGCTTGGTGTCACGCTTTCCGTCCCGCTGCTCTGCCTCCGGGAACCCCACCGCCACACACTTCACCTCCCCCGCGGTCTGAGCTGAAGGCACCGGGAGGCGTCCCCACCTAACGGGCTTGGCGGAGATGGGTGGTTGCCATGCCCCATCGGTGATCATCAGCAGGGCGGCATCAGTGTGAGGGTCATGCTCGATGTCTGGCGGCTGCTCCGGCCACACCACCTCGGCCGCCACCCAAGCAGCAGGCTGCTCCCCGTACAGAGCGAGTCCTCGCACCTCCACCGCCCGCTCGGAGGCAGATCCCGCCTGCTTGATGTTGTGGTACGCGGTCAGGACCAAGCAGTCCGCAATGAGGTAACCCGTCCC